>JAJFMS010000815.1 GCA_020696885.1 Armatimonadota bacterium
GGGGCGCCGGCATCGGGTTCACTGCAGTAAAGGCCGGGGGAGACAGCGGGATGCCGCCGGCAACCGCGTGGACCCACGCCGTGGCCCACGTGGACGAGCTGGACAACGGCCAGCGCAAGCTGCAGCGGTTCGAATGGGCCACGGACACCGCCTCGTTCATCACCACCGGAGCCACCCCGGGCGCGGAGCGGCCGGCAGCCAAACCTGCGCCGTCCAAAGACGAGCCGAAGAAGGACGAGCCGAAGCCGGAAGCCGGGACGAAGGGAGAGGGGAGCGCCCTTCCGAAACCGGCTCCCGTAGACGCAAAGCCGGAAGCGAAGCCCGCGCCGGCCACCGGTGACGGTAGCATCCTGCCCAAGTAGTGGAAAGACCCCTTTAGGGGTTTTGAGGAAATAGACGCGTACGGGTTACGTGGTACCTGGACGGGCGGACACAGTGGTTCCGCCCTACGTTCTAACGTTGGTTAGAACGTAGGGCGGGCGGTGTCTCTCCGCTCCGGCCGGGGTTGGAGTTGGCCTCGGCCAGGCAGGGCTTGGCCGAGGGGGTGCGAGCCGGGCGCGAGGGACCGGCTCACACCCCCTCGGTCGGTACGGACTGGTCACCGTGCAAACAGTCGTGTATCTTGGCAGTAGCGCTCGGGCTGCGGTCTGGGATAGGCACGCTTTGCAGCTCTGGCGCCGGTGACCACGGATGCACGCTGACACCGTACTTCAGAACTCGGACCCGGACGGCGTGGGTCGGCTCATCTCGGACCTGATCGGGCCGGATGAGAACGCCTCGGCCTGGGCGGGGGCGCAGTTGGTGGCGCGGGGCGAGGCCGTAGTGCCGACTCTCTGCGGTGTGCTGAACCTGGCCTCGCCCACTGCGTTGACCCGCGTGCTCAAGGTGTTGGCCCGCATCCGCAGCCTGCGCGCTTCCGAGCCGCTGCGGCACCTGCTGGCGGACTGGGTGCGGGTAGAGGATTTCAACGCCCACGAGCCGCTTCCGGAGCCGGTCCGCACAGAGTTGGTGGACACGCTGCTTCAGGCACTTTACAGCATCGACCCGACCGGCAACGTGCGGGCGTTCGGCGTGGGCATGGTGGACCGCGCCCCCAAGATCCGGACCACGGCGGCGGAGCTGTTGGAGCGCAGCGGCTCTGCCGGGCGAACGGTCCTCTGCCAGGTGCTGAATGGGAGCTCCGCCGAGGGCCGCCTGGAAGCGGCCTGGTCACTCCGGTGCTTTGCGGATCGAGTGGCGGTAAGTGCGCTGTGCGAGGGGCTCCGCACCAACGATCCGAACCTCCTGGTGGCCTGCATGCAGGCGCTCTACTTCATGGCGCGGTACTGCCCGACCCCGGACCTGCGGCTCGCGGTGCCGCGTCTGAAAACCCTCCGCCGGCTGCGGATCTGGGAAAGCCCGGCGCTGCGGGAGACGGCACAGCAGACGCTCCAGCAGATCGAGGCCGCCACGCAGACCCTGCAGGATGTCCCGGTGTCGGGAGCGGAGCCGCTCTCGGCTTCGGAAGCGCTGCCGCTGCCGTCCACCGCGGATCCCGCCGTTCCCGATGCAGCGCCGGAGCCGGTTACCTGGTCCAGCCGCCTGCGCGCCTGGATGGGAGGCGGCCCCCGGTGATGTAGGCCGGCGATGGAGCAACCGCCTTCCGGGTTTGGGGCGGCGCCCTTGGTGAAGCCTCCGAGACCGCCAAGCCGTCATGTTGAGACGGTAGCAGTCACGGCGCGGCGTACGTGTCGACTGCGAAACATCTCCTGCCGGGCTCGGAACGCCACTTCGGTGCGCTGGGGCGCCATCGTCCCCGCTGGCACGCGGATGACCACGCACCGTTCCGAGATCCTTTCCGCTGGTCAGGATGCCATGGTACGAGGGCGGTTGCGTACGCACTGGAGCTCGTTAACCATGCTCCAAACACTCTGCCTATCGGATGGTCACGAATTCGTTGTGGTTGACCAGCACGTGGATGAGGCTCTCCCGGGCGCGCTGCTGCGGGTCCGCGGCCGGCGCCACGGAGCTCGGGCCGCCGGTGGTGAAGGCGGTGAGCTGCTTGGGATCCGTAAGCAGCACGGCCTGGGCGGCCAGAAACCGCTCGCACTCCGCGCGCTCGGCAGCGGTAGGAGCCCGGCCGATGAGCTGCTCGAACGCGAGGCCGAGGAACGCAGCCCTGGGGTCCGGCACCGCCTGCTCGGACACCTTCCTCCAGAGCGCCCCCGCCAGCACGCGAGACTGCGCCACCGCCAGGGAGCTGTTCGCCAGCGCGAGGGCCTGCTGCGGCATCACCGTTTCCGGCCGCTCGTAGCATTCGCTGGGGGGAACCTGGTCGAACGTGTTCAGGAACTCGACCTGCTTCTCCATGGAGTGCCGGAAGTAGACGCTGCGCCGGCGGGCGGTGAGGCCCAGGTTCGGGTCCAGGTCCGGACCGCCCATCGTCAGGTCGAGCTGCCCGGCCGCGTTCAGGATACTGTCCCGCACCACCTCCGCCTCCATCCGGCGGGAGTTCATCCGCCAGAGGTACCGGTTCTCCGGATCGACCTTCTCGCTGACCGGGTCGAACGTGGAGTCCATCCGGTAGGTGCTGCTGGTGAGGATCAGGCGGTGGAGCGCCTTCATGGACCAGGGCCCCTGTGGGGAGGAACTGGGTAAATGAGGAACTGAGGAAATGGGACTGGTGCCCACAACATTTCCCGTTTCCCCGTTTCCGGCGCGCAGCGCCCCGTTTCCCTCGACGAAGGTCGCCGCCAGCCAGTCGAGGAGTGCCGGGTGGGTAGGGCGCTGGCCGTTGACGCCGAAGTCCGTAACGGAGGGGACCAGCGCGCGGCCGAAGTGCCGGAGCCAGATGTGGTTGACGGCCACGCGCGCCGTCAGCGGGTTCTTGCGGTCCGTGATCCAGCGGGCCAGCGCGAGGCGGCGGCCGGAGCTGATCTCCGGATACGCCTTCACCGGACGAGGCGTGTAGGCGGTGCTGGGCGGCTGCTGGGCGGCCTGACCGGCCTTCGACAGCGCCTGTTCGGCGTCGGTCACCTTCTTCCGAGCCGCTTCCACCGCCGGGGCCTTTCCGGTGGCCTGAGCTGCGGAAAGCTCCCGCTCGGCCGTCAGGTGCGCCAGGCGCGCTTCGGCCACGGCCTGTCCCCGCTGGGCGGCGGCGGCGGCGCGCGCGGCCTCCTGCCATTCGGCGGTGTCTTTCTTCCCAGCGTCTTCCAACTGCTCCGCTCGGATCGTGGCCCCCAGCGCGGCGTGTTTGGAGGCGGCCGCAGTCGCGGTAAGCTCGGCAAGCTCCAACTGC
>JAJFMS010000816.1 GCA_020696885.1 Armatimonadota bacterium
CGTTTCGCCTTCATCCTTCGTCCTTCCGCCTGCATCCTTCACTTCGCGGCCACCAGGCCCTTGTACATCTTCATCCCGCAGGTGAAGGGGATCGCTCCGGCCTTCTTTGGGGTGAAGCGGATCACTGTCTTCTCCCCGGGCTGCAGGGTGCGCTTGATGCCGAGGGTGGGGAACTGCACCTCGCCCCCACAGCCGGACTTCTCTTTCCGCACGAAGGTGAGCTCCACCGGCTTCCCCGCCTTCACGGTGATGCGGCCCGGCAGGTACTCCCCGTCGATACGGACGGTCGCCTTCTGCACGCTCCCGGCGCTGGCTGGGCGTGCGGGTGTCTTCGCCCAGAGGTCCGCGGCCAGGAAGGTGAACGGCACGGTGTAGACCCTGCCGCCGTGCGCGAACTGCGCCCACGTCTTGTAGAGGCCGCTGGTCGGTACCGTCAGCTTGAACGAGAACGTCGGTCCCTTCTCCGTCACCATCGCCCGCGTCACCCGGAACGGCTCCTTCTCTCCGCCCATGGAGGGCTGGGAGATCGCCTGCAGCGCGTGGGTGTGCACCACCTCCTTACCGTCCTGGCTGATGGCCAGCAGGTGTCCCATCGCGCCGATGAACGGCTGGATATCCGTCACGGGGCGGCCCTTCCGGTCGCGCACCGTGTAGGTGAGGAGCACCGGCTTCTCCATCGTTAGCGGCTCGCCCTGGACCTTCAACTCGAAGCGGAGGTCGCCGATCTGCTTCACGCGCTTCGTGTCCGGCGTCAGTGGGTAGCTCCGAACCAGGCCGCTTCCGCCCACGGTCAGGGAGAGCGGGAGCACCTGGTTGTCGCCGTCCGAGGGGGTGAAATCCGCGTAGAGCCGGTAGTTGCCCGGCCGGGGGAAGGTCCAGGTGATCTCGAACTTCCCGTCTCCCACGTGCTTCGGGTGCTGATGCTCGAACCAGCTCATGTCCTCGGTGGTCATGATGAAGTGCATCAGCCGCTCGTGGATCCGCTCGAACTCTTTCACCGGCTCGCCGGTGTCCTTGTAGCGCACGGTGAACACCAGCCGCGTCGGCGCTCCGGCCAGCGGCAGCTCCGGCTTCTGGAGGTCGACCACGTATTCGTGGAGGTCTTGCTTCTCCAGTTGCGCCGCCAGCTTCTCATACTTCGCCGGGCTGGCCGCGAACTTCGTGCGGCAGTCCTTGGAGCAGAAGTAGTAGCTGCGGTTGCCCAGCTTGTGCTTCCACTTCGCGGTGTCGGAGTCCACCGTCATCCGGCAGACCGGGTCCTTCACGTCGTGCGCCCAGACCGGCAGCGCGGTGGTGATCAAAAGCCCCCCGGCGATTGCGAGGAGTGCGAGTACTCGTTTCATTCATCTATCTCCAGAGCAAGAAAGGTTCGTCAAAAGCCGGCCGAGTAGCCGATGATGAAGCGCAGGCGGTCCCGCGCTGCGCCGCGGGAGGCGGCGAGGTCGGACTGGAGCCCCACGTCCAGCACGGAACGGTAGCCGACCTGCTTGCGCAGCCCCACGCCGACCCCAATCACCGGACCAGTGCCCGGCTCCTCGCCGGAGCGCACAGACAGCTCCGCGAGCCCGGTGGTCTGAAACTGGGTGGGATACCCCACGGGCCGGGTGTAGCCGAGCACCAACCCCGGTTGGAATTCGCGCACGCCCGCGCCAGCGCCAGGGTTGCCGGTGAGATCCACGTTCAGGTGCAAGCGCCCGTACTGTCCCGCCTGGCGGCTGGCGATGCCGCGGAGGCGGAAGGCGGTGCCCTGCGCGCCGCGGCCCGTGGGGAAGTAGACGTCCCCCCGCAGCGCGAACGCGGGCACGCCGTCATACTGCCGGTTGAAGTTGTGAAACAGCCCCAGCGACACGTTCCCGGGATCGAAGCGGGTGTCCGCGTCCCCGGCCCGCCCGCCGATGGAAGGCTCGAAGCCGATACTGGCGTGCGAGTTCATCGCAAAGCCGTACAGGTACTCCGCCTCCAGCCCGAGCCCCAGCGGTCGCTTCCGCGGCCAGCCCAGGTTCAGGCCGAGCTCCAGCGCCTGCTCCCGGTACGCCAGCGCCTCGGCGTCGTCGAAGGAGAGCGGCCGGTGCGCGTCCACGTTGTTGTGATCCACCGCCAGCGCCGCGCCGGGCGCCAGCAGGGCCGCCGCGGCGACCGCCAGCCAGAGGTGCTGTATCTTCATTTGCCGTGCTCCGCGTGGGTATAGGGGTTCTCGGACGGCCCCTTAGGCTTGACGTAGGTGTCCGGCTTCTCGCCCTGCCGCTGCGCCCACTCCTCGAACGAGAGCGGCTTTGCCCGGGCGAGCTCCGGGTGAGCCTTCACGTAGTCGTCGAACGCCGCCCGGGAGCTGAACGCACGCGACCACTCATCGCAGCCGGCGTGGCTCCCCTCGTTCTCCAGGAACACCACCCCCGGCGTGGAGGTCTTCAGGTTGCCCTGCTCGTCCCCGATCACCACCGCCACCCGGTTCGGGTCTTCGGTGGCGATCCGGAGCATCGCGCGGCCCTTCGTCTCGGCGGACATGTCCCGGGCGCAGAGCGGACACCGGACCCGCATCGACCAGCCATCCGCCGTCACGGTGGAGTTGCGCCACCAATCCTCGCCTTCCCACAGCGGCATGGAGCAGTGGTGGCAATCCGCCATGCTCATCCAGCCCATCCCCGGCATCCACATCAGCTCCGGGGTCATGCCGGTCATCATCCCCATCCCCGCCATGCCGTGGAAGTGCCGGTGATCGTGCAGCCGGTCCGCGGATTGGGCGCCGGGCTTCTCGCCCTGGTGCGCTTCGGCGGAGACCATCCAGATCGCCCGCTTGATCTGCTCGTCCTTCTGCCGCTCCGTCATCCACTCCGTGGCCAGGATGTCGTTGACCATGTCGTGCAGCATGTGGAGGTTGTCGAAAGCGTTGGCGATGTGCGGGAAGCGCGCCGCGAACACCGGGCTCACCTCTGCGAACATCGGCATGAAGTGCCGGTCCGTGCGGTACAGCTCCGTCTTGCGGTACTGGTCGCCCAGTACCGCGTAGGCCGCCTTCTGGTCCTCCGCCGAGGCGCGGTAGAGCAGGTCGTACATGGAGCCCTGCAGCCAGTGGTAGCCCCAGAAGAGCCCGTTCACCTTGCGGTACGTGTCGCGGAACTTCTTGCTGTACGGCTGGGTGTAGAGGTAGTCCATGTTCAGCGGCAGCGGCGTGATCGCGTAGGGCACCGTGTCGAAGTAGTACTGCCACAGGCGCTCGATCTCGCGGTCCTTCTCCGCCTCCGTCAACTGCTTGCTGGCCAGCACATCCACCGTCT
>JAJFMS010000817.1:0-1596 GCA_020696885.1 Armatimonadota bacterium
AAGATCACGCTGAAGGGCGCGGAGAAGGTGTGGGACCAGCCGCACGTGTCCGGCGTGTGCGGCCCGATCGTGCACGACGGCAAGGTGTACTGGGCCTGGGAAGGCCTCCACTGCGTGGACTGGGATACCGGGGAGCTGGTGTGGGAAGGCGGGCGCTTCGGCATCCCCGCCTCGCTGGCGGTAACCGGCGACGACCGCGTCATCGTGTGGGCCAACGAGGGGGACCTGGCGCTGGTGGAGGGAGCGAAGCGCTCGCCCACGGAGTTCAAGCAGCTCGCCATCAAGTCCGGCCTGGGCAAGACCGAAGCCTGGCCGCACCTGGCCGTGGCGGACGGTCGGGTCTACGTGAAGGACCGGTCCGGGAACCTCACCTGCCTGGCGCTGCCGGGAGGAGAAGCGGGGAAATGACGGAAATGGGGAAATGGGATCCAGCCAGTCGTTGTCCGCAGTTCCCCATTTCCCCATTTTCTTTAGGGAATGATCTCTTTCCAGCTCATCGGAACCCCTGCAGTCTTGAGCTGCTCCCGGAAGCGGGTCAGGAGCTCGGGGGTATTGCGCACCGCCTTGGGGTCTACCTGGTTCCGGATGCAGAATGCGGCGAGGTGCCCGGCTACCTCGCCCGCAAGCCATTCCGTGGGGTGCATCCGCGCCGAGGAGAGGGCCAGGCGGGTGGCGCCGAAGTTCTTGCCGGAGGGCAGCACGTTGGCGGCGCCGGCGCTGGGGATGAACGATCCCAGCGGCAGGTGATAGGGTAGTGCGCGGGAGAGGAACGGCGGCTCGCCCTTGGTGGGGTGGATGTCCATCGAGTAGAGCGCCAGGCCCACCGAGTCCGGGAACTCCTCACCCCACTTCTTGTCCGGGTTGCTGGGGTCCGGCGCCAGGTGCTGCTGCGTGAGCGTAAACTCCGCCTTCAGCCGCCGCGACTCCCGGATGTAAGGCTGCACGGCGAACCCGTCCTCGCTGCCCATCGCTTCCAGGTCCAGGTGCATCTCCGGGTACCCGGTGCCGCCCTCGTCGCGCGGGCACTCGGTCTGGAGCCAGTACAGGAACCCCTGGGCAAACGCCTTGGCCCGCCGCAGGATGCGGATCTGCTCGTCCAGCGGCTTCCCGATCGGGTTCTCTTCGTGGAAGTCGTTGCCGCGCCAGTTGATCAGCGCCAGGTCCTGGGCGTAGCGGGGGTTCCCCTCGAAGTTCGCGGCGGCGGCGATCCGGCGGTACGCCCAGAACGGTCCGCCGGCTCCCGGCACCCGACCGAAGACCTTGTAGTAGACGCGGCCCCGGGCATCGGAGTAGTCGTAGCCTAGGGTGTACTCAGCCAGCGACTTGAAGTAGTCGTACTCCGCCGGCTTCTCGATGGCCTGATGCGGGCCTTCCGGGGTCCAGCGGACGGCGAAGCAGTAGGTGAAGCTCTGGACCCAGTCCGGCCGGGCTTTCTCCGGGGCATTCGGCTCGTTGAACTCGGAGCGGCCTTCGGCTCCCAGGACCGTCGGGGAGCCGGCCAGCTCCAGCCCGTCTCCGGTTTCGGTGGCGTCCAACAGATACTTGGCGGCCACGCGGGTGATGCGGCCGCTGTCCAGGTCCACCAGGTCGGCGTAG
>JAJFMS010000817.1:1619-4894 GCA_020696885.1 Armatimonadota bacterium
CGATCGTTGTGCGGGAAGCGGCGGATCTCCACCAACTGATGGCGGGTGAGCACCTCCCGGATGCCGGCCGGGGTCTTGAGCGCGTCCAGGCGATTGTCGATCACCTGCTTCCAGACCATCGGCTCCGCGCAGATCCGGCTCACCCAGCCGGTGCCGGGATTCATCTCACGGCCCGGCTTGATGCCCGGGATGGTGCGGTATTGAGCCCGGAGCTGCTCGCGGAGCTCGCGGTACGTGCGCGTGCCGCAGCTCGGCTCCTTGTCGAAGTAGCTGTTCTCATCCGGGCATGAGACGCCCTGGGCCGTGAGCTGCCCGCCCATGATGGACGTCGGCTCCGAAATTACCACGGAGGCGCCGGCGCGAGCCAGCGCCTCGGCGGCAGCTACGCCGCCCAACCCGCCGCCCACCACCAGCGCATCGCACGTGACGATGCGGTTGGGGTTCTTACCGGCGGTCACGGCACGCAGCTTCTGGATGTCCAGCACCGCCGGAAGGCGGGGGACAGAGCGCCCGGACACCGGTGCGGCGGCAGGGCGGGCCGACTGGGCGGCGTGGACGGGCGCGGAGGCCAGCGCAGCCGCGAGCAGCGAGCTGCTGACGAGGGTTCCAAGAGTTCGAGGCAGAGTCATGACCCTACTATCGTCGGCACGGGGGCCGGGGAATTCGACAGCGACTTGGATCAGCCGCCCGCCGTGGAGGTTTCGTCACATAATCAAGGGAGAAATCTCTCCGCCCGCATCCGATAGCGCAGCACCCTTCCCGCGGTCTCTCCAGGCGGCGCGCCGGTGCGTGCTTCACCACGCCACCGCCACCGATGTCCAAGACCACCGTCACCGATCCCGCGCCGCCGCGCCCCGGATCCGGTGGACCCGCGCCCTCACTCGATCCGCTGGAGTACGCGACGCGCGCGCTCATCGGCCTTTCGATCCTGCTGGCGCTGGCAACCGTGTTTTTCGTCTCCCTGCGGCCGATCGCCGTCACCGATTTCTGGTGGCAGCTCAAGACCGGGGAGCTGATCGTTAAGGGGGGCTCGATCCCGCGGCAGGATCCGTTTAGCTGGACCGCGGCCAACCAGCCGTGGATGGTCCACGAATGGCTCACGGAGGTGCTGTTCTATCTGATATACGCACATCTCCCACAGTGGGTGTTGTTGGGATATAAGTGCGGACTGGCGGCGGTAGCCTGCGGACTGGTGCTGGCCCGGGGCTGGACGCGGACCGGCAGCCCCGCGCTGGGGATCCTGGCGGCGCTGCTGGCCGCCTACGTAATGCGGAACTTCGCGGACCTCCGGCCGCAGATGCTCTCGTTCGTCCTGCTGGCGGGGCTGCTGTTGGCGCTGGACCACTACCAGCAGGGAAGGCTCCGCCGCCTGCCGTGGCTGCTCCCCGGCGTGATGGCGCTCTGGGCCAACCTCCACGGTGGGGTGGTGGTGGGGTTGATCGTGCTGGGGCTCTGGCTGGCAGGCCAGGCGGTCGGCCGCTGGCTTTTCCGGGACCCTGCGCCGGGGCTGGGTCCGCTGGCGCTCGGGCTGCTGGCTTCGTGCGCCGCCGTGATGCTCAATCCGAACGGCTACCACGTCTATCTCTATCCATTCCAGGTGTTGGGCCACCCGGAGGTGACGGACTACATCTCCGAATGGTGGTCGCCGGACTTCCACCTGCGAGACCTGCGCCCGTTCGAGGTGGTGCTGCTCGGCGCTCCCGGCGCGCTCATCCTGGCTCGCGGGGGGCGGGGAGAGCGCCGGATCGGGGAGGTGCTGGTGCTGCTGGCCACCGCTCACGCGGCGCTAACCACCCAGCGGAATACGGTGGCGTACGCACTGGTGGCGGCGCCGCTGCTGGTGGCGGGTCTCGCAGGCCTCTGGGAAGAGGCGTCGATCCCGGAGGCCCTCCGCGCCGCCTGCCGGACCTCCCTGGTGCGCTTCGGCGGCTGGGCGGCCGTGGCGACGGTGCTCACCGGGCTGATGACCAGCTCGGTGCCGCGGACGCCGGCGAGCCGGTGGTACGACGACGCGATCCTGACGAAGGACTTCCCCGAAGGCGCCGCCGCGCTCCTGGCGGAGGGCATGTGGCCGGGCAAGATGTACAACGACTATGTCTGGGGCGGCTACCTGATCTGGCGGCTCCACCCGAAGCGGCCGGTGTTCATCGACGGCCGCGCGGAAGTGTATTACCCGACCCATGCCTTCGACGATGAGATGAAGATCCACCGGGTGGTGATGGGCTGGCAGAACGTGCTAAACGAGCGGGGCGTGGACGTGGTGTTGACAGGGAAGAACGGCGACCTGGCCCGCGCGCTGGAGCACGAGCCGGCCTGGAAGCTTGCGTTTACCGGGAAAGTAGAAGTGGTCTACGTTCGGAAGGACGGGAACACGGTTGGTTCGGGGAGAGCGGAGACCCAGCAGTGAGCGAGACAACGTCCATTCCGGCCTACCTGGGGCTGGATCTCGGCGGTACGAAGGTGGCGGCCGGGCTGGTAACGGCAGAGGGGAAGGTGCTGGCGCGCAGCCAGGCCGCGACGGCGGACCTCCGCGCCACCGGCGATCCGTTTTCCGCCATCCTGCGGCTTGGGCAGGAGCTCCTCGCCGCCCATCCGGTCCCGCTTCGGGGAGTCGGCGTGGCGCTGCCTGGACCTGCCGATCGACACGAGGTCCGGCAGCTCGTAGCCCCGACCATTCCGGAGATCGCCGGGCTGGCGCTCGCTCCACGCCTGCGTGAGACGTTCGGGTGCGAGGCGATCGGGGACAACGACGCCAACGCCGCCGCACTGGCGGAGAGCCGGTTCGGAGCAGGCGATGGCGCTGAGGACGTGGTCTACTTCACGGTGAGCACCGGCATCGGAGGCGGCATCGTCCAGAACGGACGCGTAATGCGCGGCGCCTCGGGCACGTCCGCAGAGCTCGGTCACCAGGTCATCATGCCGCTGGGCGGGCCGCCGTGCGACTGCGGCGGCACCGGCTGCCTCGAAGCCCTCGCCTCCGGACGCGGTATCGCGCGCCGGGGGCGGCTGGCGCTGGAGCAGTCCGGAGCCGCGCGCAGCGACCTCTGGCCGCACGACTCGGGCGACGTGACGGCCGAGGTGGTAGCGCGAGCCGCTCGAGGCGGCGATCCGCTGGCACTGGCGGTCTGGGCGGACACGGTGCTCTACTTGGCCGTGGGAATCTCGAACGCCATCAACATCGTCGACCCCAGCGTGGTGGTGCTGGGAGGCGGAGTGGCCACCGGCGCGCAGGACCTACTTTTTGAACCGCTGCGGGAGGCGGTGCGGCAGCGCTG
>JAJFMS010000818.1 GCA_020696885.1 Armatimonadota bacterium
CATGAGCCTGGCGCCGGACTATCTCGCCGCGATCAACGAGGCGGCGCGAAAGGCGCACTTTGCGGATGGCTTCCTCACCCGCCGCGAGCACGAGATCATCGCCAGCTACGTCTCGGCGCTCAACAAGTGTAAATACTGACTGGGCAGCCACGCGCAATTCCTGCAGTTGCAGGGACAAGATCAACAGGACGTGGACCAGTTGGCGACCCTTCGCCCGGAGAAGGGGAAGTACTCCGAGAAGGAGCTGGCGCTCCTCGATTACGTCAAGGTGCTCACGCTGGAGCCAGCCAACGTGCGGGATACGCACGTGGAACGGCTCCGGAAGCTGGGCTGGAGTGACGAGCAGGTCTTCGAGGCCTCGTTCATCACCGCCCTTTTCGCCTTCTTTAATCGGATGGCGGACGCCTACGGCCTCGATTATCCGGCGAACGGCTGGCTTCCCGAAGACCTCCGTTCCGCCAAGCCGGGGCAAGTACAGGCAGCGCCCATCCCCTCCAGGCCAGGGCAAGCACCAATCGCGCCTGCGCCGCCGGGGAAGTAACCGGACCGACCCCGCAATGAGCACCTCGCTGCTGATGCAGCGAGGCGCTCATGATGCGGTGCCTACTCCAGGACTCCATCACTCCGGCTTCCCCGATAGAGTAACCCGTGGGCGGCAACGCGCATCCAACCCCGGGGAGGGCTCGATGATGGTAGGACGAAGCAAGGCGTGGGTGGGGGTGCGGGCCGCGGTTGGCCTCTGCCTGTTGGTGGGCGGGATCCAGGTGGCGACGGCGGGCGTGAGCCGTTGGCCGGCGGACGGCCATGCCCGCGACGTGCTGGGCGAGCGCGACGGGCGCCTGGTGAACGGAACCCGGTTCCGGCCCGCGAGGGTGGGCGAGGGGTTCGCGTTCGATGGCCAGGACGATGCGGTCGCTATCGCCGATGTGGAAGCGCTGCGGCTGACCCGATCGGTCATGATCAGCGCCTGGGTGGCGGCCGAGGGCTACCCGCGCGCGGACCAGGACTTCGGCTTCGTCGTGTTCCGGGGCGATGACCGGCCCGGCCTTGATCCCTACTACCTCGGTTTACGCGCCGACGGCAAGATGGTCTTCGGCATCACCGGTGAGGACGGCACGGCCGTCCTCAAAGCGCCATTCCCGCTCAATAGCTTTGTCCGCGTCACCGCGTCACTAGACCACAACACCGGCCTGATGCGGCTGATGTTGAACGAGAAGGTGGCGGCCGAGACCGTTACCGGGGTGCGGCCGTTTCACGATCTGGACTCCTCCGCGCACCCGGGCGTAGGCATCGGAAATCACGCTTCCCAGCCGGACTCCCAGTTCAACATGCCGTTTCATGGCGTGTTGGACGAGGTGGTGATCTCCAGTCACACCACGCTTGCGCCGACTGACATCCAGTTGATTTCGGACGAGCAGGGGCGCTTCACCGGCACCGTAACGCTGGGCACGCCCGCCCCGAAGGGCGGCGCTGTGGTGGCGTTGGGCGCCTCTGATCCGGGGATCACCGTCACGCCCCAGGTCACCATTCCCGCCGGCGAGTGTCAAGGCCGGTTCGAAGTGACCGCGGAGGGCGCCGGAGCCCGCTCCACCGTCATCGCCGTCTACAACGGCGTGGCCCACTCGGTGATGCTGCGTCAACCCTGACGCCAGCAGTGAGGGGAGCACGCCGATCCGGCATGCTCCCCTCACTGCGGTGATCACTGTCGGCGCAACCGGCTACTTCAGCCCGGCCGCCGTCAGCGCCTTACGCAGCGCGTCTTCATCGAAGCCAACGCCGCGCCAGAGCACTTTCCCGTCCGAGCCCACCAGGTAGTTGGTTGGGTATGCCTGCACGCCGTAGGCCTTCCCCACGGCGTAGTTGCTCCCCTCGCCGCCCATCACGATCGGGAAGGTGAACTTCCCTTCCGCCACGTACTTCAGGATCGCGGCCTTCTCGTCCCCGGTGTTGACGGCCACGATCTCGAGCCCCTTGTCCTTCAGTTCCTGGTAGAGCGCTTGCAGGTGCGGAAACTCCGCACGACAGGCGCCTCAGCCATAGAACCAGAAGTTGACGAGGGTCGCCTTCTTCTCCTTGAGGACAGACGACAGCGCGAGCCGCCCGCCTTCGGGGCGGTCCAGGTCGAAGTCGGGCGCCTTCTTCCCCACGGCGATCAACGACTTCTCGAAGTCCGGCGCTTCGAACATCTTCGCCGTCTTGGGTGGGGTCCACTTGAAGAACGCGTCCGCCACCGTTCCGTTGGTGCGCACGTTCTTCATGGTCGCCGTTTGCTTGACTTCCTCGGCGCCCATCCCGGTGATCTGCTCCATCCGGTAGATCAGGAAGTCCCGCGGCGAGACGAAAAACCGGACCTTCGTGTCCGGCGTGGCCGCGATCTCCAGCACCTCGTAATCCGCTCCGTCCGCCTTCTGGGTGCCGGCGTGGGTGGGCGGGGTGCTGCCGAACAGCTTGAAGAGCCGGTCCGGCTGGAAGAACATCAGCGCCCAGAGGTCCTGGACGTTCGCTCCGTCCGGGTCCGCCTTGCCCTTCTGATACTCGTTGGCCGCGATCATGTAGCTGAAGACGCTCTTCCCGTCCGACACGATCAGCGATCCGGAGGCCTTCATGTCGATCCGCGCGAGGTTTGGGCGCTTGAGGGTGATAGCGCCCCGCTGCACCTGCGCCCCGTTCCGCATCTCCACGTCTGCCTGAAGTACTTTGAGCTTCTTCGTGGCGCCCACAGTCTGCTGCATCAACTCTCCGGCCCGGTCTTGCGACCGCGCGGGGAGCACCCACGCCGCCACCGCGAGCGCGGCGGCGACTCCGATCATCCCCAGTCGTCTCACAATCCCCCCTTTTGTCAGGGGTGGCTGCCGAAGCGCAGCCACGGGAGGCAGGTTGCCACCCCGCTACAGTGTACGCCACCTGTCCCCAGGCGCGCGACTAACGTTCGACCCATCGCAAAGCCCGGCCGTTTTGCCTCCTCCGAGCCTCGGGTAAAGGCTGGCTGCTGTGAAGCAGAACGCATTTGGGTGGGAGGCGGATGATGAACCGGAAGCAATGGATCGTGGCAGCGGGAGCGCTGGGAGTGGGGTTACTGGTGACGAGCGGGTGCGAGCAGTCCGCTTCGATGGACGATCGGCTGCGGGAGGGCGGCTCCCGGGTGGCGGAGCCGCGGGTCCGCCGGGACGTGGACCCGCCGAAGTGGCCTGCCGGGAGCACCGCGGATACCGGTAGTCGTCCGCTGAAGACCGGCCCGGGCGGAGGCGGGCCGGTGGACCTGAACGAAACCCCC
>JAJFMS010000819.1 GCA_020696885.1 Armatimonadota bacterium
CTGGCACCCGGTGCCGGAATGCGCTCCGATCGAGCTGCTACGTCTGACCTCCGCTGCCGCCGCGGACGATGCGGACGTGGTGGTGGCGATCGACTTCGGCACCCGGAACACCGGCATCCGCGTGCGGTGGCGGCGCACCCTCATTCCAGGCAAGCCAGCCGGAACTGTGGACGCCGTGGGCGACCGCGGCGATAGCGCGCGCTTCCCTACCCAGATGGTGCTGCACCTGAAAGAGCACTCGTTCCGCTGGGGCTCCGAGGCTGCCGAGTACGCCGCTGCGCGGCGGATGTCCGTGGATGAGATCGCGGTCGACAACCTCAAGACTTACCTGCGGGAAGACCAGCAGCGCTTCTCCCACCTGCGGCCGGAGTGGACCAACGAGGGGCTACTGGCGCGCTACTTCGAGCGGGTCTTCTCCCGGGTGGACGAGTACTTCCGCACCGCCGACCCAGACCGGCCGCTGGCGCGCGCGAACCTGCGGATCCGGTACGTCTTGACCCGGCCGGTGCTGGATGCGAACGAAGGCGACGAGGTCGGCCAGCGCTACGAGCGGGTGCTGCTGGAAGCGGTCACCGGCTGCGGGGTGGCCGAAGACGCGGTGACGCTGGTTCAGGAGCCGGTCGCCGCGGCGGTGGGCATCGCTCGCCGGCGGGCGGAGGAGCTCTTGGCGCTGCCGGACGGAGCCGCCGTGGCGGTGGTAGACAGCGGCGGCGGTACCAGTCATGTGGCGCTGGGGAAGGTGAAGCTGCACGCCGGCACCGTCTCGCTCGAAGTAGCCGGCAGCTACTCACTCCGGCTTGCCGAAGAGAACCCGGCGATGGAGGCGATCGGCGCCCTCGAACGGCACGGCTTCGAAGGACGCCGCGAGGTGGGCGGGAACGTGCTGGACAGTGTGTTCCTCTTCGGTCTGGCCACGGAAGCGGGCCGCATCCTGGAGAGCGAAGGCCGGCCGATCCCGGCCAACATCTGGCTGCGCGCGGGTGATCGACCCTCCCCGCCAGGCTCCATGGCGGCGCAGGCCCGGGTACGGGACATCCGCAACGTCGCGCGGCGGCTGAAGGAACGGTTCGCCCGGGCCAGCACGCAGTACCTGAACCGCACCCCGGGCGCGGTGCGAAGCGCGGACGAAGTGCTGCCGTTCCCGCACCGGGAAGACCTGCAAGGGATCTACCTGGTGCACGCCCTCTACGATGAGGCCGTGCTGGGGCCGGTGCTGGACCCGGTGGTGAGCGAGCTGGTGCAGCGGATCACAGAGGCGCGCGCGCCGGGCACGCTGGTGCCGCCTGACGTGCGCCGGGTCTTCTACGTAGGCGGGACCAACGTGGACCCGTTCGTCCGGCAGCACTTCGCGCGCGCCTTCCCGTTTGCCGCGCCGGATGAGGACCCACAATCGCAGTCCGACGCTCGCATCGCGGAGCGGATGAATGCGGTGGTGGACGGCGCGGTCTGGCTGGGCGAGCAGTTGTACGCGCCCTCTCCGCTCCGCCTCGTACTCCAGGTCGGAGAGCGTGAGGAGAGCCTGATCGAGGTGGACGCCCCTCTAGTACCGGAATCCCTGGCCTCGCCGCGCTTCTTCGCCGCCCTGCTCCAGCCGGGCGAGGAGCTGGAGGCGCGGCTGGTGGCCTCCGGCAGCGAGCTCCCCCACCCGGTGGAGGTAGCACGAGGATTTTACCGGAACGACACCGTCTCCCCACACGAGGTGGTAGTCGCCGCTACCGTGGGGCGGGAGCGGGGATGTGTCGCGGAGCTGCAGACCCCTGGTGGAAGAGCGCCCCTGTGGCGGTTCCAGCTCGCGGAGGCAGGACCATGAGTGAGCGAGGCTGGTCGAGAGGCAGGCCGGAGACCGGGAGCGCGGATCCGTCGGTGGGGTCCGACCTCGCGGAGCAGGTGGCCGCAGCCACCGCGGCTGCCCTGGAGGCGCCGCTGCAGGAGCTGGCGGGACGGCTGGCCCGCCTGGAAGTCGCGCTTTCGCCGCAGCCGGTGCATGGCGGTGCGGACTCTTCGCTCAGCCGAGTCTGGGCGGCGGCCGGACTGCTGCCGCGGCTGCGGTTCGCCCGCAGCGTCCTGCCAGCCGGTCATCCGCGCCTGGCCGGACTGACGGAGGTGGAGAGCCTGGTGGAGCTCTGTGAGGACGCGGGCGCCCTGGAGGCGTGGCTGGTGAGCTATCCGTCCGCGTTCGCCGAGGCGGGGATCTCCCTGGAGCGAGTGCCACAGCCCGACACCGCGGACGACGGCGATCTGCTGGCATGCGAGGTCCTGGCTACGGTCCGGGATGCGGTGTCTCGCTGCCTCGGCACGCTCGGCGTCACGTGGGTGGCTCCCCGCCCCGGCGATGAGATCCCGCAAGAAGCTGAGGTGCTGGGCGAGGAGCCGGACGAAGCGGTACCGCCCGGTCGGGTCAAGCGGCTGGGACGACCGGGCTTCCGGCGGCGTGGGCGATTAGAGCTTCCGGCACAGGTGATCCGAGCCGTGCGGGCGGAGCGATCAGCGGAGCTGTCGCCCCAGCCGCCAACTCCCGTCGCACGTCCGGAGGCCGGGGCGGCGTCCCTATTAGCCGCAGAACCGGCGCCCGACTGGCTGCGCGCGCTCCAGCGGCTCGGCGGCGCTCCGGCCGGCATCATGGAGGCGCTGGAGGCACTGGCCGCCGCAGCGGCGGGGACCGCCCGCGACTCCCTGGTGACCCGCGCCCTAGAGCCGCTGGTCGGCTTACTGGCCACCGGCTGGGCCGGCGAGGAGCTGCAGGCGTCAGCGGCGTGGGCGAACGCGGCGATAGCCGTCCGGATCCCCCTGCTGGAGTGGCTGCGGCAGCGGGAGCAGGTGGAGCTGATCCTGCCCGGCGAGCATAGCATGGTCGACCCTTCGCGGATGGAGGTGGTCGGCGAGCGCCGTACTGCCCACGCCCATGAACGGGGCCGGGTGGCGCGGGTGCAGCGGGCCGGGCTGGAGCGCGGCGGCCGGGTGCTGGTGCCCGCCCGCGTGATCCGCTACGAGCCGGGGGGCAGCGCGTGATCGCTCCCGCTATCAACTGTCCCTCGTGCCGGGCCGAGCTGCATTCTGAAGCCCGGTTCTGCAACCGCTGCGGGCTAGAAGTGCGCCCTGCCTGTCCGGAATGCTCGCGGGAACGCCGGCCGCTGGCCACCATCGACGGGGGTGCCTCGCCCTGGTGCGCGGCCTGCGGAGCGCTGCAGTACGCCTGTGTCCGCTGTGGGCGGTGGCTCCGGCCGGACCAGGAGCGGTGCCCTGATCCGCGCTGCGGCAGTGAGGTCCTGCCGGC
>JAJFMS010000025.1 GCA_020696885.1 Armatimonadota bacterium
CGTTCTTCCCGTGGGACCCGGAAGAGAGCCTCCGCGTGGCCCGCGAGCACGGGTTCAAGGCGGACGAGGCCGGCCCACGCACCGGTTACTACAACTACGCCGACGTGGACGACGACTTCATCTCGATCCACCACTACCTGAAATGGTATAAGTTCGGCATCACCCGCACCTGGGATAATCTCTCCCTGGAGATCCGGAACGGCCGGATGACCCGCGAGCGGGCGATCGAGATCCTCCGCGAGCGCGGCGACGAGACCCCCCACCGGGACATCGCCCAGTTCTGCCGCTTTGCCGGGATCTCCACGGAGCGGTTCTACGAGATCATCGAGCCGTTCCGGAACCTGGAGATCTGGAAGAGGGTGGACGGTCGCTGGACCATTCCCGGATTCCTGGTGCCGGACTGGAGCTGGACGTGAAAATCGAAGCGATCGACCCGCCCCGCGAGTTCCGGGCCGGCCGGCACCAGCAGGTGGCGCTCAAGGACTGCGCGCACATCGCCCTGGCTGCGGACGAGCAGGTGACGTTCGTCACCGAATCCGGCGGCGAGTTCGACGTGCTCCGCAAGTCCTGGGGCTTCTACGCCACCCCGTCGCTCAACGGCCGTTTGCTCCGCTTCGGGCTGCGGCCGGTGCTGGCGAGGAACGGTCGGGAGCAGACGTTCGTGCTGCTGGTGGAGCAGGGCCACGAGGCCGATTTCGAGCAGTACCTGGCCGATGACGGGATGACCATCGTCTGCTGGCTGGACGAGGGCGGACCGCGGGCCGGCTGGGACGGCGCGAGCAAAGGGGACGAGGGTGAGTGACGCCAGCTCCGGGCAGCCGTGCCCGATGTGCGGCCGGGACGCCTGGTCCCCGGTTTTCGAGTACACCGAGGCGCCGCCCGGTGAGGTGCGCTACGCGTTCAGCTCCCGCGGAGAGTACCGGCGCACCGTCTCGTCGTGCGACGGCTGCGGGCACATGGTGTCCCGGCACCAGATGGACGAAGGCTCGCTCTACTCCGGCGACTACGTCAACTCCACGTACGGCGACGACGAAGGGGTGCGCCGGACGTTCGAGCGGATCATCAACTTCGATCCAGCGCGCTCTGACAACGTGGGACGGGTGCGCCGCATCGGGGAGTTCGCGGCGAAGTACCGGCTATCCGATGGGGGGGCGTCGCCTACCGTGCTGGATGTGGGGTCCGGCCTTTGCGTCTTCCTCCACGGGATGAAGGGCGCCGGCTGGTCCGGCACCGCGCTGGATCCCGACCCGCGCGCGGCGGCGCACGCCCGGGACTACGTGGGCGTAGCGGCGGTCTGCGCGGACTTCCGCACCGCCACCGACCTGGAACGATACGACCTGATCACCTTCAACAAGGTGCTGGAGCACGTGCCCGACCCGGTCACCATGTTGTCGCAGTGCCTGCCGTTCATCAACCCAGGCGGGCACGTCTATGTGGAGCTCCCGGATGGGGAGGTGGCGTCCCTCCACGGCGCCGATCGGGAAGAGTTCTTCATCGACCACCACCATGTCTTCAGCATGGCGTCCCTGGCGCTGCTGGCGGTGCGCGCCGGCTTCCGCGTGATCGAGATCGAGCGCCTCCAGGAGCCGAGCACGAAATACACGCTCCGAGCGTTCCTCCAGCCGGCTCTGGTGAAGGAGTAATGGAGTGATAGAGAGCTGGAGTATTGCCGCACGCTACCCCAATACTCCTCTGCTCCAACACTCCCGGGACTTACGCGGCTGGCGCCGTTGAAGTACCCGCCCCCTGCGGCCAACGATCATATTCGGGAACCGACACGGCTACGCTGCGTGTGGGGGACCTGAACCCCGCGCTCAACCGGCTCCTCGCACCCCGTGCAGCCCGGCGATCCGCCGGAAGGTTCCACGATGAGTCCCCGGGCTGCGGCGTCCCGGCGAGACTTCCGCGGAAGCGCCTGCTTCCCTTGCCGAGCAGTACAGGCAGCCGGATGCGTCGGACGTGTTCGGCGCTGGAGAACGTCTGATGACCCCGCCCCTGATTCTCGATACCACCCTCCGCGACGGCAGCTACGCGATCAACTTCCAGTTCACCGCGAATGACACCGCCATTCTCTGCGCGGAGCTGGAGCGCGTCGGCTTCCCGCTCATCGAGATCGGTCACGGGATCGGCCTCGGAGCCACAGAGCGGGGGATGAACCCGGCCGTGGAGACGGACGAAGCGTATCTGCGCGCCGCCGCCGAGTCGATCAAGACCGCCAAGTGGGGGATGTTCTGCATCCCGGGAGTGGCCCGCCTCGAGCACGTGGACCTGGCCGCCGAGCACGGGATGAGCTTCATTCGGATCGGCACCGAGGTGGAGAACGCGGAGCAGGCCGCGCCGTTCATCGAGCGGGCCAAAAGCTACGATATGTTCGTCTGCGCGAACTTCATGAAGTCGTACGCGCTGGAGCCGAAGGAGTTCGCCCAGAAGGCGCTGCTGTCCCAGGAGCTGGGCGCGGACGCGGTCTACATCGTCGACTCCGCCGGCGGGATGATGGCTGATGAGCTGGAGCGGTACATGCGTGCCATCCAGGAGGTCTCCAACATCGCCATCGGGTTCCATGGTCACAACAACCTGGAGCTGGCCGTCGCCAACACGCTGAAGGCGATCGAGCTGGGCGCGGCGATCATCGACACGTCGCTGCAGGGGATGGGGCGCAGTGCCGGGAACACTCCGGCCGAGATCCTGTTGATGGTCCTGGCCCGCCAGGGGATCTCCCTGGGCATCGACCCGCTCCGGGTGCAGGACATCGGCGATAAGTACATCAAGCCGCTCATCCAGCGGCACGGCTACGACGCCATCGACGTGGTGTCCGGCTACGCGCAGTTCCACTCCAGCTACATGGGCATCATCCGGGAGTTCTCCAGCAAGTACCGCGTGGACCCGCGCCGCCTGATCCTGGCGCTCTGCGCCGTGGACCGCGTCAACGCGCCCCGCGAGCTGGTGGAGCGCCTGGCGCGCGAGCAGTCCAACCAGGGCGAAGAGGTCTTCACGGCCCGCTTCCACCTGGAGCGTTACTTCGGCGCCGAGCAGAACCCCGGAAGCGCGTCCTGATGGCCGCGTGGAGTAATGGAGTGGCTGGAGTAATGGAGTGTTGGGGATGGACGCGCTTCGCGCCGGATCTCGTCACGCCACTGCCTCAGAACGGTTTCGCGCCGCATTATTAGAGCTGCCCGCTCTCCTGGATATCCCTACTCCCGCATGGACCTCCTCTCAACTTGCCTCGCCCGGATCGAGGAGAACGGTGACACCCCGTTCCTGATCGACAGCTTCGGCGGGGTGACCCTCACGTACGCCGAGTCCCAGCGGCTGGCCAGCCTCCTCGGGGTCGAGCTGCGCCGGCAAGGGGTTGCCCGCGGCGGCCGGGTCGGGCTCCTGCTTAAGAACTCGGTGGAGTTCGCGCTGCTTTACTTCGCGTGCCTCTACATCGGGGCGGTGGCCGTTCCGGTCAACCCGACCCTGAGTGCGCGCGAAGTGGAGTTCATCGTGGGGCACGCGGGGCTGGATCTGTTGGTCGCTTCCCCGGCTACCCGGCCGCTGGTGGACCCGCAGCAGCTCGAGTCCGCCGGTATCCCGCTCTGGCTGATCCAGCCGGGGAACGAGCCGCGCGGAGAGTCCGTGCCGCTGTTCGAGACTCTGCCCGCGGAAGTTCCTGCGGACTTCGTGGCGGCCGAGGGGATCACGGACGACGAGCTCTTCTCGATCAACTTCACGTCCGGAACCACCGGTCTCCCCAAGGGCGTGGTGCACCGGGTCGGCGGGCTGCTGCGGAGCGCGGCGGCGTTCAACCAGGAGTTGGGGATCGACGCGGAGAGCCGGTTCCTCCACGTGATGCCGATGGCCTACATGGCCGGCTTCCTCAACACCCTGCTCTGCCCGTGGGTGGCCGGCGGCAGCGTGGTGATCACCTCAGCCTTCGATCCGCTGAGTATGCTGCGGTTCTGGGGTCCCGTAACCCGGTATGCGGTGAATACGCTCTGGCTGTCGCCGACCATGCTGGCGGGGCTGGTGGGGTCCTCCCGGAACAACACCGGGCCGGACTACTGCCGCGCTCACATGCGCACGGTTTGCGCCGGCACCGCGCCCCTCCCGCCCACGGTCCAGCGCGCGTTCGAAGAGAAGTTCGGCGTGGCGGTGGATGAGAGCTACGGTCTCTCTGAGATCCTGTTCATCGCGTCCAACGCCGCGGGCGGAGTGCGACGGAGTGGGACGGTCGGCCGGTTGCTGGAAGGCGTAGAAGTTCGCCTGGTCGGCAAAGACGGCGGCGACGTGACCCCGGAAGAGGGCGAGATCGAGGTCCGCACGCCGTTCATAATGGCGGGCTACCTGGACTACGAGACGCTGCAGCCGGCGGAGATCGCTCCGGATGCCTGGTTTCCCACCGGCGACATCGGACGGCTCGAAGCGGACGGAGCGCTCCAGATCACCGGGCGGAAGAAGGACCTCATCATCCGCGGCGGCGTCAACGTGAGCCCGCGGCAGGTGGAAGAGGTGCTCCTCGAACATCCGGCGGTGGCGCAGGCGGCGGTGATCGGCTTGCCGCACGACCTCTACGGCGAGGAAGTGACCGCGGTGCTCGTCCTCCAGCCGGGGCAGGTATTGGACGAATTGAAGCGGGAGCTGCAGCAGCTTTGCCGCGAGCGCCTGAGCTCCAGCGCCGTCCCGACCTGCTGGGTCGAGGTTCCGGAGCTGCCGGTAAGCAGCACCGGCAAGGTGCAGAAGAACGTGCTCCGCGACACGCTCGGGGGCGCGCGATGATCCTCGGGGTCGACCACCTGGCGCTGACCTGTACGGACCTGGACGCCGCCTCGCAGCAGCTTGCGGCCAGCGGCTTTCCGATCCGGTTCTCCCAGCGGGACATCCCAAACTTCGCCGGGAAGGCGCCGCTTCTGGCCGAGTACCAGCCGCTGCACAGCATGGCGTTCTGCGAGGGAACCGGGACGACCTCGATCGAGCTCACGCTCCACGGCGCGCAGATGGCGCCGGCGCGAGCCTCCTACGAGTTGCTCCTGAGCGTTCAGCGCAGCGACTCCTGGAGCGAGTGGCCACCACCCACGGACGCAGGAAAGATCTGGGAAGATGCTTTCGGGCTGCCTGCGGTCCGCTGCGGCACCTGGGCCGATAGCGGCGCTCTCTTCTGGTTCGAGCCGGAAACGACGACGGCCGCCGGAGTCCGCGCGCTGCTGGTGCCGGTGCGTGACCTGGATCATGCGATCGGCTTCTGGAAGGGCGCGCTGGGGCTGCGGGGGCTGACCGAAGGGTCCACCGCGGGGCGCCGCTGGGCGCGCGGCCGCTTCGTCTCCCCGGTGCCGGCCTGGTGTCTCGACGTGGTGATCGCCGAAGTCGAGGAGCTGCCGCCGACCCCAAGCCTCGACGCGCCCGGGTTCCCGTGCCTGGCGCTGTTGAGCACGGACGCGCACCGCGACGAGGCCAAGCTGCTCGCCGCCGGTGGGACCGAATCGACCGGCGTCTTCGAGGTGATTATCGATGGGAAGGGCCTGCAGGTGGTGGTGCTGCGCGGCCCCGATGGTGAGCTGGTGGAACTACTCCAGGTGAACCGCGGCAAGTAGGCCGCGCCTTCCACCCAACGGACTCCGAATCATGACAAACCGCAAGATCGACCTCACGCTGCTGCTCCACGAGGGAATGGTGACCTTTCCGGTCGCCTGGCACCCGGTGGTGGAGATCACCCAGTTGGGCCGCCACGGCGTGGAAGGGCGGGAGACCCGCAAGTTCCTGCTCGGCACGCACACCGGCACCCACTGCGATGCCCCGCGGCATTTCATCCCGGGCGGAGCCACGGTGGAAGAGCTCTCCCTGGACACGCTCATCGGTCCCGCGCTGGTGGTGGACTTCACCCACATCGGCCCGTTCGGCGAGGCGCAGGTCGCGGACTTCGAAGCCCAGGTGGGCGAGGCGCGGCCGGAGCGAATCGTCATGCGGTTCGACTGGTCGGACCGGTGGGGCAACCTCGCCTACTACTCGGACCATCCGTACATCTCGGATGAAGCCGCCCAGTGGCTGGTCGACCGCGGCGTGCTCTTGCTTGCGATGGACACGCCGATGCCCGATAATCCGAAGAATGGCCGCGGGACGGACAACGACTCCCCGGTGCATAAGATCCTGTTGGGCAACGGGATGATCCTGGTGGAGTACCTCTGCAACCTGCGGGAGCTGAGGCGCCGGGAGGTGGAGCTGATCGTGCTGCCGCTGAAGCTGGAGAAGGGCGACGGCTGCCCGGTCCGCGCCGTGGCCATCGAGCGCGGTTGACTTCTACGGTTCGGATCAGTGAAGTCGCCGCCCCGGTGAGGGCAACGCCGGCTGGGCCGGAAAAGACGGAGAGAATTGTGAGTGAAGAGGTTACCTGGCTGATCAGTTGGTTCACCCGGCACGGCGCGGCGCCCGCGGGCTCCCCGGAGCAGGTGCTGGCGACCAACTACTTCGACGCGAAGCTGATCGACTCCATGGGCGTGATCGAGCTGATCGCCGACGCCGAGACCGAATTCGACATCGCGTTTACCGAGCTTCATTTCCAGGACCGGCGCTTCGCCTTCATCGGCGGATTTGCGGAGCTGGTCGCCGAACTGCGCGCCGGCCGCTAGCGCGCGCCAATTTCAAGGAGACGGGCGAATGAGCAAGACTGCGTTCGAGGCATGGGCCGAGTGCTACCGCGAGGCCGCGGATGCCGGCATCGAGCTGATGTGGCCCAGCGAGACCCTGGTGCGCCTTTTCAAGGGGCACTACGTCCCCGGGCTCTCCAAGGACTACGCCGGCAAGAAGCTGCTGGACGTAAGCGTGGGCAACGGCAATAACCTGATCTTCCTGGCTTCCCTGGGGCTGGAGTTGTACGGCACGGAAGTGCTGCCGGAGATGTGCGCCGCCGCCACGGAGCGCCTCGCGAAGGTGAACGTGAACGTCGACATGCGGCCAGGCCTGAACCAGTCGCTGCCGTTCGAGGACAACACCTTCGACTTCTTGACCTCCTGGAACGTGCTCCACTACGAGCCCACGGAAGCGGACATCGTGGCGGCGCTGGCGGAGTATTGCCGGGTGCTGAAGCCGGGGGGGCGCGTGTTCGTCTCCACCACCGGGCCGGAGCACATGATCCTGGCCGGCGCCGAGACGCTAGGCGGGCACCGCTACCAGATCGGCCGGGACGACGACTTCCGCAAGGGCGAGGTCTTCTTCTACTTCGACTCCCCGAACTACATCAAGCACTACTTCGGGCAGCACTTCAACGACGTGCTCGTGGGTCGCACGCACGACTTCCTGCTCACGGACACGCTGGACTGGTTTATCGTCACCGCGGTGAAAGGCTAAGCCGGATGCCCACGGTCTATAGCCGCGACGAGCTGGCCCGCGCCCTCGTCTCGGTCGGGGTGAAGCGCGGCGACATCGTCTTCAGCCACAGCAACGTCGGCTTCTTCGGGCTGCCCGAGGAAGGGCGCACGCCCGAAGCGGTGTTCAACACCGTCTACGGCGCCATCCGGGACGTGATCGGCGAGGAAGGGACGTTCGTCGTCCCCACCTTCACCTACTCGTTCTGCCGGCGGCAGCCGTTCGACCCGGAGACCACCCCTTCGTCCATGGGGATGTTCGCCGAGATGATCCGGCAGCACCCGGATGCCGTGCGTTCCAACGACCCGATTTTTTCGGTGGCGGCCATCGGAGCGCAGGCACGCGAGCTGACACAGGACGTTCCGGCGGAGTGCTTCGGTCCGGACAGCTTCTGGCACCGGTTCCTGGAGCGAGACGGCATCGTCTGCAACCTCAACTTCGACGCCGGCTCCACCTACGTCCACTACATCGAGCGGTGCCTGAACGTGCCGTACCGGTATGACAAGCTGTTCCCCGGCACGATCGTCCGGAACGGGAAGCGCTTCAAGACCAGCTCCGTCTACTTCTGCCAGGACATGTCCAATCCCGCCACCGGGGCGGTGTTCGAGCCGCTCGACACCCTGGCCCGGGAGCGCGGGCTGGCGCGCTCCGAGCGGGTGGGCCGCGGCGCCGTGGTGGCGATCCGCGCGCGGGACAAGTTCGAGCTGATCGAAGCTCAGCTCAAGATCGATCCCTGGTTCCTCACCGAGTCCCACTCCGGTAAGGGCGAGCCGCAGTTGATCCGACCGGCGAACACGGAGCGGTTCGGCGTGAAGCTGCCGGACGACGCCTCCATGGAGGAGCTGGTCCGCGACCTCTGGTTCCTGCCCCGCGACATCGTCTCGGACGGGTATGACGCGGCGCTGGAGGCTCTCGCTACCCAGATCCCGCTGGAGATCCGGGAGTATCCCACCGGCACCGCCTGCTGGACCTGGATCGTGCCGGAGCGTTGGACCTGCCACGAAGCGTACCTGGAGACCCTGGACGGACGCCGAATCTTCTCATACGAAGACAATCCGCTGCACGTGGTCTCCTACTCGCTGCCGTTCGAAGGCGAGGTGACCCGCGAGGAGCTGGATCCGCACCTCCACACGCACCGGCTGATCCCGGAAGCGATCCCATTCGTTTACAAGTACTACGAGCGGGACTGGGGTCTCTGCTGCTCGCAGGACCTGAAGGCGCAACTCACCGACGAGAAGTACCGGGTACGGATCAAGAGCGACTTCAGCTACTCCACGCTTAAAGTGGGGGAGATGGTGCTGCCGGGCGAGACGGACGAGATCGTCTACCTCTGCGCCCACCTCTGCCACCCCGGCCAGGTGAACGATGACCTCACCGGCGTGGCCGTGGCCCTGGACGTGATGCGCCACCTGGCCCGCAAGGCGCGGCGGCGCTACACCTACCGGTTCATCATCGTGCCGGAGACGATCGGCTCGGTGGCCTACCTCAGCCAGAACGAGGAGTTGATCGCGAAGATGAAGGGCGGCCTCTTCTTCGAGACGCTCGCGCACCACCAGGCGCACACCCTCCAGCTCTCCTTCCAGCAGGACACGGAGGTGGACCGCTGCTTCTGCGCTGCGCTGCGGGAGCACGAGCCGGGCGGCGAGATCATCCCGTTCGATTCCACGAACATGACCAACGACGAGCGGCAGTTCAACGCGCCGGGAGTCGGGGTGCCGATGCTCTCGCTGATGCGCGTGCTGCCCAAGGGTCATCCGGACTGGCCGTTCCGCGAATACCACTCCAGCCACGACAACCCGTCGCTCACCTCGCAGGAGAGCCTGGAGAAGTCGCGGGACCTGGCGCTGGCGATGCTGGACACGCTGGAGCGGAACTTCGTGCCGCGGAACCTGTACAGGGGCGAGGTGTTCCTCTCCCGCTTCGGTCTCTACCCGGACTGGACCGGCGATCTGGACTGGAGCCACATCCTGTATGAAACGATGTACCGCATCGACGGCAAGCGCTCCATCCTGGACATCAGCCAGGAAATCAGCGCCCCATTCGACGCCGTGGCGAAGGTGGTGGAGCTGTTCCGCTCACGGGGGCTGGTGGCGTAGCGCTTGGGATATCGGACGCGCAACGCGAGGGATTGAAACCACCTCGCTGGGAAGTCGTCCTCCGGACGAGCTAGCGCCGTTGGGAGGATCTCCGTCCAGAGGACGGCTTACCAGCGAGGCACCGGTGGATATCGAATCAATCGACGCGTACGCTCGCTCAACCGGGTCGAAGAGGTCTCCCGTCCGGAGGACGATTGGCCGCAGGCCACCCAGCGAGGCGATTTTCAATCCCTCGCGCCGGGCTTGCACCTCGTACGCGGCAGTACCTCGAAACCCATCAATCCCTCGCGGCAAGGCTGCCAAACAGCGATGTTGAAGCTCATCAAAGGTCATCTCCAGCCCCAGCTCCGGTTTCCACGCCAGTGGCCGATGGTGGTGCTGTACCACAGCTTCTACCCCACCGTGGATCCCTCCGATCCGTTCCTGGGCTTCAACCTCTCCTACCAGCGGCTGGACGCGCAGCTCGAGCGGCTGGCCCGCAGCTACCGGATTCTGGATGAGGCGGAGTTCCTGGAGATCGCCGCGGGTGGGTTCCGAAACGCTGGCGGCACCTGCCTCGTCACCATCGACGACGGCTATCGCGCGCTCTGCCGGCCGGAGGTGCTGGACATCTTCGCCGCGCGCCGGGTGAAGCCGCTCCTCTTCCTGATCGCGGGGCACCTGGAGGGCCGGGTCACGCCCTGGTACTCCCAGCTCGTGTCGCTGCTCCGCCGCACCCGGGGCACGATCCGCTTCGACGGCCGCCCCTGGGACCTCTCCGATCCGGTGGGCCGCAGCCTCCTCTACATGCACATCGAGCGGTACTTCCTGAAGCGCAGCCCGGAGCTGGCGCTCCAGAAGCTCTCGGAGCTCGGTGAGGTGGCGAGCCACGACCTCTCGCTGATCGAGCCCGACATGGAACCGATGAGCTGGCACGAAGCCAAATGGCTCCGTGAAGCCGGCTGGAGCATCGGGTCGCACGCCTGGTCGCACCATCCGCTCGCGAGCCTGGGGCTGGAGCAGCTCGAACAGGAGATGACCGACAGCAAGCGCCTGATCGAGGAGCGGATGGGGTTCAAGGTCCGCACCTGCAGCTATCCGAACGGCAGCGAGAACGCCGCCGTACGCGAGGCGGCGGCCCGCCACTATGAGGCCGGATTCGCCGTAAACAGCGGCAAGCCGCGCGACCTGTTCGAGATCCCGCGGCACGACCTGGGCGCCTATCCGTTCCACGACTTCCTGCGGTTCCGCAAGCTGCACCCGGCGGTGGAGGCGGTCCACGGCGGCGCCACCGCCGAGGCAAGCGGCCGCGAGCGGCTCCGGCAGAAGGCCGAGTGGATCACCCGCCACGCCTGGCGCCGCAACGGCGCCATCGGCGCGCAGCAGTTGATCCTGTTCCGCGGCGTACCGGAGCGGGTGGAGGTCGAGACCCCGCCGAGCCCTGCTTCGAAGCGGACCGGGCGACCGCGGGTGGCGGTGCTCTGCCGGTCCAACCCCTGGAACCGGTATGCGGTCTCCCGGCTGGCGCGAGAGCTGGACCTGGTGGGCATCGTGATCGAGCGCGATCCCGGCGACCCGGTGATCACGGCGGAGGTGGGCGATCCCAACTCCGTGGAGCGAGGTGCTTACAGCCTGCCTGCCGAGGCGCGCCCCTGGTATCCGCTGGACCACCCCCGCGGGGTCCTGCTGGATCTCACGTTCGGCACCTCCTGGGAAGCGTTCCACGTGGAGCCGGGAACGCCGGCCCTGGTGTTGAACCCCGGGGAAAGTATCAATTCCACCCGCGTGGAAGAGACGCTGGAGGCGTGGGCGCCCGACTATATCTTCGTCTTCGGCACCTCGCTGGTGCACGAGCGGGTGTACGGGAAGGCGCGGCGGTGCGCCGTGAACATGCACAACGGGCTCTCGCCGGAGTACCGCGGCAGCTACACGCTCTGGTGGCCGCTGTACGAGGGGCGGCCGGAGTACGTGGGCGGCACGCTGCACCTGTTGAGCCCGAAGATCGATGGTGGGGCTGTCTTTTTCCAGTGGCAGCCGCGGCTGGATGGGTCGGAGACGCCGCCGGAGTTGGAGATGATCGTCCAGCGGGACGGCATCGAGCACGTGATCACGCTGCTCACGCGCCTGAACGCGGGGGAGCAGA
>JAJFMS010000820.1 GCA_020696885.1 Armatimonadota bacterium
CGTGGTACAGCTCTGGAGCGGCGGGCAACGGGTGGAACGGCAGCCCACGCACAACCTGCCCCTGCCGCTTACCCGGGCTCCGGCGCTGAACACCGCACTACCGATCCCCGCGGCCGGCGATCCCCCCTCGCCCCCTCCGCCCTGATCGGCCTATCATCCCAACCGGGTGCCCCCAGGGCGATCCCAACACCCAACAGCCAACACCGAACACCGCGCGCAGCGCTCGTTTGCTTTAACGCCACATTTCGGCTACATGTTCCTATCGCGCCGGGCGCTGGCCCGTGCCGACGATGGGACTGTGAGCAAGCCAGTGTACGGGAGATCGACAACGATGCGTGGAGCGGTAGCAGCACTTACCCTGGTCGGCGTAATGGGCCTCGTCGGCGGCCTCCTGGTTTCCGGCGCGCGGGCGGAAGAGAAGCCTACCGCGTCGCAGCCGATCCGCGTGGCGCTCTTCCATGACAAAGGCGTGAGCGACGGGGTGAACGCCCTGTTCGACCTCCTCTCGAAGTCCCCGGAGCTGAAGGTCGACCGGATCAACGCCGTCGACGTGGCGGCCGGGAAGCTCACCGGCTACGACGTGGTCCTCCACCCGGGCGGCTCCGGCGGCGGCCAGGGGAAGGCGCTGGGCGACGAGGGGCGAGAAAAGGTGCGGGACTTCGTCCGCAAGGGCGGCGGCTACGTGGGTATCTGCGCCGGCGCGTACCTGGCCACCTGCGATTACCCCTGGTCCCTCCATATCCTCGACGCCAAGGTGATCGACCGCGCGCATTGGGCGCGCGGCACCGGCGACGTGGAAGTCTCCGTCACGCCCCGGGCCAAGTCGCTCCTCGGCTTCAACGCAGACCGCAAGACGATCCTCTACTGGCAGGGCCCCCTGCTCGCCCCCGCCAACAACCCGGACGTGCCGGATTACGAGAAGCTCGGTACGTTCGAGACCGAGATCGCCAAGAAGGGCGCGCCCACCGGCGTAATGATCGGCACCACCGCCATCGCCGCCGGGAAGTTCGGCAGCGGCCGCGTGCTCTGTTTCAGCCCGCACCCGGAGAAGACCCCCGGGGAAGAAGGCGCCGTGGTCCGGGCGCTGCTGTTCACCGCCGGGAAGACCTCCGAGACCACCGAAGCCGCGAAGTAACCTGGGCTGGCTGCGAGAGCACGGCCGGGGTACCATGGGGGAGACGAGGACGTCGCTCGTTCGATCCCCCTATGGAACAGAGCCTGACCCCACCGCCGGTTCGCGACCGCGCCCTGGCGTTGATCAAGCGGTATGGCTGGAACGCCACCTCGTTCCAGGCGTTGGAGCCAGGCCTGCGCTACTGGTTCGCGCCCGCTGACGACGCCTGTGTGGCGTATGCGGACACCGGCCGGGCGTGGGTGGCAGCCGGCGCGCCGCTCGGCGCGGAAGAGCGGTTCCCGGAGATCGTGGCCGCCTTCCTCGCCGCTGCGGCCCAGGCCCGGCGGCGGGCTTGCTTCTTCGGCACGGAGCGCCGGTTCGAGCGCCTGGTCTCGCTGCCCTCCCTCGCCATCGGCGAGCAGCCGGTGTGGAACCCTTCCGAGTGGCCGTCCGTGCTCCGCTCCAGCCGCAGCCTGCGCGAACAGCTCCGGCGAGCCGCCGCCAGGGGCGTAACGGTCCGCCAGGTCCGTCCGGACGAGCTGGACGATCCCGGCAGCCCCCTCCGCGCCGCCATCCAGCAGTTGGTGGACGAGTGGCTGCGCGGGCGCCGGATGGCCCCGCTGGAGTTCCTGGTGCAGGTAGACCTGTTCTCCTACCGGGAGGCGCGGCGGATCCTGGTGGCCGAGCGGGACGGAGCGGTGATCGGCTTCCTGGCGATGGTGCCGGTCTACGCGCGCCGCGGCTGGCTGCTGGAAGACCTGCTGCGAGCACCCGGCTCTCCCAACGGCACCGCGGAGCTGCTGGTGGACCACGCCATGCGCGCCGCCGCCGAGAACGGCGGCACCTACGCCACCCTCGGCCTGGCGCCGCTTTCCGGCAACGTAAGCCGCTGGCTGCGAGCCCTGGGCGCCGTGGGGACGCGTCTCTACAACTTCGAGGGGCTGCGCGCCTTCAAAGCCCGGCTGCGGCCCGGGAGCTGGGAGCCGATCTACCTCGCCTACCCACGGGGACAGAGCCTGCTCCTCACGCTGGTGGACGCGTTCTCCGCGTTCACACCGCGCGGGCTGGTGCGGTTTGGCCTGGAGACCCTGGTCCGTAATCCCCGGATGGTGCTTCGCCCGCTGGCGGCGCTGCTCGTGCCGTGGACCCTCCTCCTGGCGCTGGCCCCTGGGCACTGGTTTCCGGCCCGCTGGGTGCAGGTGGCCTGGACCGGCTTCGACCTGGGCCTCCTGGCCGGGCTCTTCGCACTCATCCACCGGTGGCGCTGGCCGCTGGCGGTGCTGCTGGCCGGTTTGATCACCGGGGACGCGCTCCTGACGCTGCTCGAGGTCTTGCTCTACAATGCTCCCCGGACGACCGGCCTGCTGGAGTGGACGGTGGCGGTGGTGGCGGTGGCCGGGCCGTCCGTAACGGCGCTGTTCCTCTGGAGCGCCTGGCGCTACCACCGCGGCCAGACGGAGCCCCGCGACCGGTAACCGGCCCGCGGCTTAACGATCGGACGATGGGAGTTGTTAGAGTAATGGGGACCCGACTCTCGCCGGCAGCGGACACGCTGGAGGCCTTCCTGGCATGTGATGACGTGGTCGATTGGCGCCACCCCGCGGTGCAATCCCTCGCCGCTCGGCTGACCGGAGGGGTCACCGAGGATGTGGAGCGGACTCGCGCGCTCTTCGAGTGGGTGCGGGACACCATTCCGCACACCGCGGACATCCAGGGCGAGGCGGTGACCTGCTCCGCGAGTGAGGTCCTGGAGGCGGGCACCGGCATTTGCTACGCCAAGTCCCACCTGCTGGCGGCGCTGCTCCGGGCCAGCGGCCTCCCGGCCGGCTTCTGCTACCAGACCTTCGAGAACGAGCTGCACCCGGGGCCGGACCAGACCGCCCTCCACGGCCTGAACGGCGTGTACCTGCCGAGCCTGGGTCGGTGGATCCGGCTGGATGCGCGCGGGAACAAGCCCGGCGTGGACGCGCAGTTCAGCCTGGATGACGAGCGGCTGGCGTTCCCGGAAGACCCACTGCTGGACGATCAGGTCTACCCGGATCCGCTCCCCGAGGTGGTAGAGGCGCTCCGGACCTACCGGACGCGGACCGAGCTCTGGCCACATCTCCCGGTTCCGCGTCGCAGGTGACGGGCACTGCTGGCTCGACGCTGGCGCG
>JAJFMS010000821.1 GCA_020696885.1 Armatimonadota bacterium
GCCTCCACAAGCTGATCTGCCTCTCCTACGCCTACCGCCAGGCCAGCGCCCCGGACGGGAAGGGGATGGCCGTGGACGCCGGCAACCAGCTCCTGTGGCGGATGCCCCTGCGCCGTCTGGACGCCGAGGCGATGCGAGACGCAATCCTCGCCACCAGCGGCAAGCTGGACCGCACGGCGGGCGGGCCCAGCTTCCAGCTTTTCAAGTACCGCATCGTGAACGTGGCGATCTACGAGCCCCGTGAAGAGTACGGGCCGGAAACCTGGCGGCGCAGCGTCTACCGCCAGGCCGCCCGCGGCTTCCGCGACGACCTGCTCGGCACCTTCGACTGCCCGGAGACGGCCCAGCGCACCCCGCGCCGTCCCAGCACCACCACCGCGCTCCAGGCGCTGAGCCTGCTGAACGGACCATTCATGACGCAGCAGGCTGGCTTCCTGGCCGAGCGGGTGCAGCGCGAAGCCGGCGCGGTTCCGGCGGCCCAGATCACCCGGGCCTTTCAGCTCGCCTTCGGTCGCCTCCCCACCGGAGACGAACAGCGCGCCGCCGCCGACCTCACCCGGAAGCACGGCCTCCCGGCCCTCTGCCGCGCGCTGATGAACGCCAACGAATTCCTGTATTACTAACCGAGATTTTTAGACACAGAGGGACACTGATTGGAACAGAGGGGACACAGAGTTTTTAGCCGCAGATGAACGCGGATGCACGCAGATGGGGAAGGGGAGGAGCGGGTAGTTGGCCGATGCCGGCGAGGAGCCGGTTTCCTGACCAGGCCTCATCCGGCCCCTTATCCGCGTGCATCTGTGTTCATCTGCGGCTAAAACTGCCTTTTCCCCCTCTGTGTCCCTCTGTCTAAATCTGTGTCCCTCTGTGTCAAAGTCCCCAAGTCCCGAGGTGGAACTATGAGTTGTAATCGTCGCGAGCATGGGATCGGCCGGCGGGAGCTGCTGGGGCACATGGCCACGGGGCTGGGAGGCATCGCCCTGGCGTGCCTGCTGGGCGAGGAAGCCGGCGCGGCGCCCGCGGCCGGGAGCGAGGCGAATCCCCTGGCGCCGCACCAGCCGCACTTCCAGCCGAAGGCGAAGCGGGTGATCCAGGTCTTCTGCCCGGGCGCGGTCAGCCAGCTCGATACGTTCGACTACAAGCCGGAGCTGATCAAGCGGCACGGGCAGCCGCTGGGCGGGGAGCAGGTAGTCACGTTCCAGGGCGCCAACGGCAACCTGCTCAAGAGCCCGTGGGGCTGGAAGCAACATGGGCAGAGCGGCAAGTGGGTGACGGACAACCTGCCGCACCTGGCGGAGTGTGTGGACGACCTCGCCTTCCTCCACGCGATGACCGCGAAGAGCAACACGCACGGCCCGGCGTGCCTGCAGATGAACACCGGCTTCATCCTGGAAGGCTTCCCGAGCATGGGCTCGTGGACCACCTTTGCGCTGGGTACCGAGAGCCAGGACCTCCCGGCTTACGTGGCGATCCCGGACGTGCGCGGTCTGCCGCCGAATGGGCCTACCAATTGGAACAGCGGCTTCCTCCCCGCCGCCTTTCAGGGCACGAACTTCAACACGGAGCGCCCGATCGCGAACCTTAGCTCGCCGAAGGGCTCGGACGCGCGGACCGAGCAGGACGTGCGCGGCTTCCTCAACCGCATCAATGGCGACCACCTGAAGCGCAACCCCGGCCACACGGACCTCAGCGCCCGCATCGCGGCGTATGAGCTGGCGGCGCGGATGCAGCTAAGCGCCCCCGAGGTGACGGACATCTCCCGCGAGAACGCCGCCACCCTGAAGCTATACGGCGCGGACAGCGACAACCCGCTCAAGGCCGCCTATGCGAAGAACGCCATCCTCGCACGCCGGCTGCTGGAGCGCGGAGTCCGGTTCGTGCAGCTCTACTGCGGCGGCCCCGCCTCCCAGGTGGATGGGCTCCTCAACTGGGACGCGCACAAGACCCTGAAGGCTGACTACGAGCGCCACTGCCCGATCTTCGATCAGCCCACGGCCGCGCTTCTGAAGGACCTGAAGCAGCGCGGGATGATGAAGGACACCCTGGTGCTCTGGTGCACCGAGTTCGGACGGATGCCGACCCACCAGACCGGCAGCGAAGGCCGCGATCACAACCCGAGCGGGTTCACCGTCTGGATGTCCGGCGCCGGCGTGAAGGGCGGCACCGCCTACGGCGCCACCGACGAGCTGGGCTACAAAGCGGCAGAGAACGTCACCAGCATCTACGACTTCCACGCCACCGCGCTCCACCTGCTGGGGCTGGATCACAAGCGGTTGACTTACTACCACAACGGGATCCAGCGCCGCCTCACGGACGTCCACGGCGAGGTAATCCACGAGGTGCTGGCGTAGCGGGCGAGGCGGGGTAGCGATGCGAGGGACCGTGCCGACCTGACGCGCTGCCTCTCGTGGACTCGGTTCGCCAGCGCAGTGGGAGGACCCGCTGTGCTACGGCTTCGCTCACTCCGGGGTGATGCGGAACTGGCCGGGGCGTGACCACGAGCTGTAGGTAACGGGTTCTGCTAGATCAACCAAGAGGAGCGTACTATAGGCAGCGCCCTTGTGGCGCGTGCGATCACGGACACTCGTCCCCGGAAGAAGGGTGCGCTGCTACCGGAGCCGATCGCCGTCAGCGAACGCCGCACGAGGCGGCTGCCTACGGTGTTCTACCGGCGTAGTCCTTCAGGCTGTACGTCTTGCCGTCCGTGCCGACGAGCTTGAAGTCCGGCGCCTTGTCCCCGACTTTCAGCTCCACCGCATCCTGCGCGCGCACCGGCGCTGCGGCGCCGTACGCCACGGGCGCGAGCACCGCGCTAAGGCCGGATAGCCACTTCATCGCATGCCTCTCCGGAAAAAACCGTGACCGGCGGGAATGCCGGCTCGCTACGGTATTCCCCGGCGACTGCATCGCGACCTTCTATGCGGCGGTTCGGAGATCCCGATTGCGCGGCGTCAGGACGACCGACCGGTGCGTTCCGCGGAGACGCCTCACCTTGTCCTGCACCTGTCGGGCGATCCTTCCCGCCGTAACTTACCTCTTGGTCAATAAGTACGTGCGTGCTCATCGTTCCAGTCGGTCCACGCGAGGATCTCTCCTCCGAGTTGGTCGACAACGTACTCTGCGGCCCGGAGATCGGAGTTGCCGTCAGCAACACTCCGATAGATCGCCCCGCTATGGAGCATTCCGTTCAGCATCCGTTCCAGCGGCTTGCTCTCGCTGGTCCACAGCCAGTTTGAGATAGTTGCTTCATGTCCGGCGATCCGGACGGT
>JAJFMS010000822.1 GCA_020696885.1 Armatimonadota bacterium
GGCTTCGCGGCCTTCACCAGCTCCCACTCGCTCCAGCCCTTGCCGTGAACCTGCTCGTTGCGGGGATCGCCGCGGTGGTAGTTGGGGAAGTAGTAGCTCGCCACGGTGGCCCGCTCCGCGGCGGGCTTCGATCTGGCGACTTTCGGTTCGGCCATGGCGGCGGCTCCATCACCGCTCAACGCGGCCAGGCCGGCGCCGGCCGCGGCCTGGAGCAGCGTGCGTCTTGGTAGGTTAGGGTTGGTAGACATCTCAGCCGGCTGTTCGGGCCACAGCCGGGAGGGACCTTCCCCACTCCGCCGAGAAGAGGTGACCTGCGATCACCGAGCCCCGTTCACGGCATCAGTAGTGTTCACGGTAACGTGAACAGACCCCATTTCGTGAACATCGTCAATATCCATCCAAATAGTGTTGAGCTGGTATACACGGGAGAACCTGAGGGTGTGCCATCGGCATTTGCAGGTGGGAGATCGGCCGACGGAGCGTTTCCCGGTAGGGGCACTCGCCGTGGTTGCCCTCGCCAGGATTTCCTCCCAGCGCCGGCAAAGCCGTAACCACCTCCCTTGCAGGACAATCACGGCGGATCCGTTCCTCCACGAACGCACCGATAGTTCGCAGTTACCGAACCTGACGGAAGCGGGCGCTCGCATCATCCTAAGCAAAGACAACACAGGTCCTGAAACCCAACCAATGAAACGTTCCATCCCCCTGGCCGGTCTCCTCGCCGCCGCGCTGGGCGCCCTGGCACTTCCCCCGTCATCACAGGCCGCCGGTGAAGCCGTGCGCGCCTACACCAACGCCCGGATCATCCCGATCGCCGGCGGTCCGATCGAGGACGGCGTCCTCATCGTGCAATCCGGCAGGATCCGCGCTGTGGGCCGCAAGGGCGCCACCCCGATTCCCGAAGGCGCGGAGGTCCACGACTGCGCGGGCCGCACGATCATGCCCGGCCTGGTGGACACGCACAGCCACGTGGGCGGCGGGTCCGGCGCGGACAGCTCCGCGCCGATCCAGCCGGACGTGCGGATCCTCGACTCCATCAACGCCCGGGACAGCGGCTTCCAGCGGGTGCAGGCAGGGGGCATCACCACCCTCAACGTGATGCCCGGCTCCGGCCACCTCCTGGGCGGCCAGACCCTCTACCTGAAGGCGCGGGACGGCCGCACCATCGACGACCTCCTCATCCGGGACGCCGAGGGGAAGATCGCCGGCGGCATCAAGATGGCGAACGGCACCAACCCGATCCGCTCCGCCCCGTTCCCCGGCACGCGCGCAAAGTCCGCCGCTCTGGTGCGTGCTCAATACCTGAAGGCGCAGGAGTACCGGGAGAAAGTCCGCGCGGCGAACGGCGACGCGGCGAAGCTGCCACCCCGGGACCTGGGGATGGAAGCGCTGGTGGAGGTGCTGGACCGCAAGCGGGTGGTCCACTTCCACACCCACCGCGCGGACGACATCACCACCGCCCTCCGGCTGGCCGCCGAGTTCAACTTCCGGATCGTGCTCCATCACGTCACCGAGGGGTACCGCGTGGCGGAAGAGATCGCCCGGTCCGGCGCTCCCGCCTCGATCATCGTGATCGACAGCCCTGGCGGGAAGCTGGAGGCGGTCAACCTCGACTTCGGCAACGGCGCCGCGCTGGATAAGGCCGGGGTGCCGGTGGGCTTCCACACTGACGATTGGATCACCGACTCCCGCCTCTTCCTCCGCTCGGCCGCCCTCGCGGTCCGGGCCGGCATGCCGCGAGAGAAGGCACTCGAGGCGCTCACCATCGCCGGCGCGCGGATGCTGGACCTCCAGAGCCGGGTCGGCTCCCTGGAGCCCGGGAAGGACGCGGACTTCATCGTGCTCACTGGCGATCCGTTCAGCGTCTACACCAAGGTTCAGGAGACCTATGTGGACGGCGTGAAGGTGTTCGACCGCAGCAACCCCCACGATCGCCTGTTCGCCACCGGCGGCTATGGCGCGGGCCGCGACCAGGTAGCGCACCTGGACTGCTTCGACGATCTCACGGAGGTGGGGCATTGAGCTACCGGATGTTGATCACCGCCGCGGCCGCCCTGGCGCTGCTGCTGGCCGGCCCGGCCCGGGCGCAGGTCGCCGTGCGCGGCGAGACGGTCTACACCATGTCCGGCCCGCCGATCCGGAACGGGGTCGTCCTGATCCGCGACGGGAAGATCGAGCGGGTGGGGCCGGCCGCGGAGGTCCCAATCCCGGACGGCTATCGGGTACTGACGGGGAAAGTCGTCACCCCAGGGCTCATCGACGCGCGCACGGTGGTGGGCCTCTCGGGCTACCTCAACCAGCCGCAGGACCAGGATCAGGTGGAGCGCTCCGCCCCGATCCAGCCGGAGCTGCGCGCCCTGGACGCCTACAATCCGCGCGAGCGCCTGGTGGAGTACCTACGCGGCCTGGGCGTCACCACCATCCATACCGGTCACGGCCCCGGGCCGCTCATCTCCGGGCAGACGATGGTGATCAAGACCGCCGGCACCGACCCGGCGCGAACGGTCCTCGTCCCCTCCGCGATGGTGGCGGCGACGCTGGGTCCGGACGCGCTGGGAGGGGGAGGCGGCGCGCCGGGCACTCGCTCCAAGGCCGCGGCCATGCTCCGCGCGGAGCTGTTGAAGGCCCGCGAGGCCGAGGCCAAACGGACCCCGGCCGACGCGAAGAAGCCGGAGACGGACCTGCGTCAGGAAGCGTTCGGGCGGATCATCCGCAAGGAGCTCCCGCTGCTGGTGCGGGTAGACCGCGCGCAAGACATCCTCACCGCCCTCCGGATCGCGCGGGAGTTCGAGATCCGCATCGTGCTGGACGGCGCTGCCGAGGCGTATCTGGTGGTCGACGAGATCAAGGCGGCGGGCATTCCGGTGATTCTCCACCCGACCATGACGCGCGGTGGGGGAGAGGCCGAGAACGTCTCCATGGAGACCGCTTCCGTGCTGCGCAAGGCAGGCATCCCGGTGGCGCTCCAGAGCGGCCACGAAGGCTACGTCCCCAAGACGCGCGTGGTCCTCTTCGAGGCGGCGCTGGCGGCGGCGAACGGCCTCACCTTCGAAGAGGCGCTCGCCACGATCACCATCGACGCCGCCCGGATCCTCGGCGTCGCCGACCGCATCGGCTCCCTGCAATCCGGCCGCGATGCCGACGTAGCCGTGTTCGACGGCGATCCGTTCGAATATACGACGCACGTCACCGGGGTCGTCGTGGATGGGCAGGTGGTCAGCAGTACGCCGCAGTAGCGCCGCGAATTGAGTCCGGCCGCAGGGA
>JAJFMS010000823.1 GCA_020696885.1 Armatimonadota bacterium
GCGCGGCTCACCAGCGTGGCGGAGTTCCAGGGCACATCCAGCCGGTTATACGGGGTGAACGTGGGGGGCTTGGGGGTCCGCAGCCACTCGCGGTAGGTCTCCTCCAGGTGGTAGTAGACCGGCGAGCGGGAGAGCGCGAAGCCCTGGTGCTCCGCAATGGCGGTGAGGTAGTGCGGCGTGCGGGAGGGCAGCACGTGCGTGGGGCGCTCCCGGCTGGCGGAGTCCACCACCATCCGTAGCGCGGACGGGATCTCGCCGGCCTTGGTGTCCGCGAAGAACACCAGCTCATACTCGTTCGGGAACCCGGAGGGGCGCACGTGCGGCGGCTCCAGCGCCGGCAGTTGCGCCGCGCCGGAGACCAGCCGCTGGATCTCGCATTCCAACTGCACCGGGTCCCGGTGCTGTTCCGCGAGCCGCTGGAACGCCGTGGCGGAGAGCCAGGTCCGCAGGTGACCCTCTACGCGCAGCCGCAGCTCGTGGTCGATGCGCATCAGCGCGTCGCGCATCCGGCTGGTGGCGCCCTCTTGCTCGGACGCCGGCGTGTAGTTGGCGGGCATCAGCCACGGCAGCCGCTCCTCGCGGGAGTAGTCGTTGTTGCCGTCCAGCATCGACTTGCGCGGGTCGGCCAGCAGGCCGTCCGGCGCATCCACCAACTGCTCGCACCAGCCGCGGCGGAGCTCCTGGATCACGGCCGCCTCGTCTTCACGGCGGCAGAACGGCAGGTTCCAGCCGGTGTTGGCCACGTAGGGCGTTTCCGCGCCCGGAAGCTGGAGCATGCCCAGCACCAGCCGTCGCTCTTCCTCATCCTTTCGGAGCCGCTCCAGCAGCGAGGACTCGTAATCCGCCATCGAGCGGCTGAGCTTCGCCATCATCCCGGCGATCTCGGCGATGCGGGCGGTCCAGGCGCGCACCGGCTCCAGCACCTGGCTGCGCAACTCCTGGAGATACGGCAGCGACTCAGCCCGCAGGTAGTGGTGGATGTGGACGTTGGCGACCCGCTCGTATTCCTCGGCGAGCCGCTTGGCCGACTGTTTCTTCCAGAACGTGAGGAACGGATCTTTCCGCACGGCCGCCACGGTCCGGAGCATGCGGCGGCGCGCGTCCAGCGACAACTGGCTGGCGTCTTCCCACTGGGACGCCGGATCGGTGGCGGTGCGCAGCTCGGTCCCGGCTTCACCGAGCACTCGCGAGACGCGCTCCAGGCCCACGCCCTCGCGCTTGAGCCACGTGGAGGCCTGCCCGCGGAGACCGGAGATCACCTGGTCCCGGATGCTGCGGAACCGGTCCGCCATCGGCCCCTTGCCCGGCCGGCCGGGAGTGGGAGGCGTGCCGATCCGCTCGTCCAGGGCGGCCTGCAGCTCTTGGTCCATTACCGCCCACTGGCTGGGCGGCGCCTTGTGGATCCAGGGAAGACGGGTGTGGATCGGGCGGAGGTACTCTTCCAGGGCCTCTTCGTCCTCGCTGACGTCCGTGATGAGGCGGGCGAGGGCGTCCGAATCCTTCAGGGGCACGTCGGACGGCAGCTCACGCAGGCTGATCGCGTGGTCGCCCTGGAGCCACGGGGTGAGGGAGCGGCGGATCAGGTTGCGGTAGACGGCGCTCACCAGCCGCTCTTCCGGATACTCCACCCACTCCGCGCCGAACGTGGTGAACACCTGTGGGTTGCCGTCCGGGTCGATGACCGAGACGGCCCCTTCCCGCTGGCTGCGCTCCGCATCCCAGCTTCCGTCATCCCCGAGGGAAGCGGTGAGGAGGTAGACGGAGGCGCGCTCCTGCAGCTCTTCCACCGGGATCGGCTCCCCCTCCGTGGTGACGGAGGTGAGGAGGCTGACGCGGTGGAACGGGGCGCGCCGCGTGTCGTACGCTGCGTCGTCGTCGCTGAGGTGGGCGCGGTACCGGGTGAACGGGTCCGCGAAGTAGTGGAGCTCCGTGAGGGTAGCGAACGCGTTCGGGGCCAGAGCGGGGTCCGTCGGCTGGGGCACGAAGACGATGGCCCGCACGTCCACCTCGCAGCCTGCGGCGGCCGTCATGGAGTGCACCAGGTAGGCCAGGTCCACCATCTGCGCGCTGCCGGTGCCGCCCGCCGCGCCGGCGACCACGTAGACGCGCCGGGGAGTGCGGGGGCCGCCCGTGGCGCGCAGCCACCGGTTCAGCCGCTCCTGCACTCGCGCGCGGTTCTCCGGCAGCAGGAACAGGAAGCGACCCATCATGCGGGAGCCGTTGGTCCCCTGTTCCACGAACGGCCGCGACCGGAGTACGTCTCGCTGCAGCCATTCGGCGTGGAACCGCTCCGGCTGGCGGTAGGCGGCGTCCACCACGGCTGCCGAGGTGGTCAGCAGGATGCCCCGGTCTCCCAGGCCCTGGGAGACGGTGCGGTCCGTATCGATAGCGAGCAGCTCCGGGGCGGCCGGGCCGGACGGGGTGGCGCCGGAGGGGAGCGCGGCGAGCGGCGAGCGGCCGGCGGTGAGCCGCTCCTGCAGGCGGCGCACCACGTGCCCGCCCAGGCCTCCCAGGCCGATTACCAGTGTTTCCGGGGTCATCCTCTACCTCCCGAGCCGGGGCTGCGTGGCGAGGGCCACGAACGCGAGTACGCCGACGCACGACCATTCCGCAACGCTGATCAACTGCGGCATCGGCGCACCCGCACCCAGGTACTGCGGATACCAGAACATGTTGACGTAGAGCACCCAGGCGGCCAGCCCTGCTATCTTTCCCGCCCGGCCGATCCAGAACACGTAGGCGGAGGTGGGTCGGAGGAAGTCCAGCAGAATCCGTACGACCACGAAGTCGACCACAACGGCGATCAGGAATGCGAGGGCCAACCACGCGTAAGCTATGGGCTGTAGGTTCATCATCTCAGATTGCGACGGAAACGTGGGCTTCGTACTGAGCCGGGGATACTATCCAGACGGTGGAGACCGCTCCTTTGTTCGCCCATCACCTGGAGGGTTGGTTGTTCCTTCGGAGGGATGATGGAGTGGTGGAGTATTGGAGTTCTGGGTTGGCGGAGCGGCCTACGGCCGCGGTTCTCCATTACTCCCCGAGCGTAATTCATAAGTCCTGGGCTGGTTGCGGCGCGCCTGGCCCGGCAGGCCCTGAAGAGACCTGCCTACGCGACGGAACGCCCCTGATGGGTTTTGAGCAAATAAACGCGTACAGGATTCAAGCTCGGCCGCGAGGGATTGAAATCCCTCGCTGGGTGGCCTGCGGCCAGTCGTCCTCTGGACGGGGGACCTGCGGCCAGTCGTCCTCTGGACG
>JAJFMS010000824.1 GCA_020696885.1 Armatimonadota bacterium
TGAGACATGCTGCGGGGTTCTCCGGGAGGACGACGGATCGTTCACCGTGGGAGCGTGCGGCACCTGGGTACCGGGAGAACTCCTCCCGCCCGAGGGTCTATCGATCTAACCGGCTGCAGCGGCCAAGGGTTGCGGCAGATTCCTGACCGGCAATGATGGCCTCGCCCGGAAACGCGTGAAGGAGAGCCGTATGGATCGGCTCTCCTTCGCTTCTCCTGGGATCGACGTCCAGCCAACGTGACCGCACGACCCCACCCGATCACTGGCGGTGGCGCCTCAGCCGGTTTGCGTCGGCGTGGCCGGGGCGTCGTTCACATGGTTCCCGAGCCGGTAGTCATCCGTTTCGCCACGCAACAGGTTCCAGAGCTCGTAGTCGACGGCGTTCTTGGGTACGTACCAGTTTCCCGGGCCGGCGGCCATCCCGCCCAGGGCTTTGAAGTCGCCCCGGTCCGGGTGCCGGAGGTCCAGGTAGACGGCGCCCTGCTCCAGCCGCTCGCCGACCTCCACGATCGGGAGCTGCTTCAGGTGCGCGTTGTCAAGCATCGGGAACCGCTCGTGGATCTCCTTGATCTCTACCGCCGGCCGGAGGCGGTGGACCGGAGGCCCATCATTCTGGCCGGCTCCATGGTTCGGGTTGAGGTCGTCGCGATATTCGTCCGGGTGTTGTAAGACACGGTCTCGTGACATGGTCACTTCCTCCCGCGTCCCCTTTTCCCGGCGCGGGTGGGAGGCAAACCGGCCTCATACTCGAACCGTCAGGCAGCGGGCCAGCGCGCTCCGCGCGTGGTGGTGCGGATGCGGCAGAGGTAGCTGTCCGCGGCGATGTACAGCGTGCTGCCGTCATTCCCCCAGGCGCAGTTGGCGGTGGCGACGCCGGTATCGATGCGCCCGAGCCGCTTACCGGCCGGATCGTAGACGTGGACGCCGCCGGGCGCGGTGGCGAAGAGGTTCCCGTGCTCGTCCACCTTCAGGCCGTCCGGGAGGCCCGGCCACTCCTTCACCATCGCAGTCACGTCCCCGAACAGCTCTCCCGCCAGCAGGGAGCCGTCGGCGGCCACCGGATAGGCGATCCACACGGCGTGATCCGGGTCGGAGTTCGCCACGTACAGCACCGTCTCGTCCGGGGAGAACGCCAGGCCGTTGGGACGGGTCATCCCCGCGGTGAGCAGGGAGAGCTCGCCGGTGGGGGAGAGCCGGTAGACGCCGCAGAAGTCGAGCTCGCGGAGCGGATCGTCCCACCGGTTCGGCAGGCCGTAGGGCGGATCGGTGAAGTACATGGACCCGTCGGACTTGAACACCACGTCGTTGGGGCTGTTGAGCCGCTTGCCCTGGTAGCGGTCCGCGAGGCTCAGCTTGCCGCCGCGGTGGGTGAGCACGGACACGCGCCGGTCGCCGTGCTCGCACAGGACCAGGCGGCCCTGCGGGTCCAGCGTGAGGCCGTTGCTGCCCGGCTCCGGGCCGTAGTCCGTAATGCCGGTGTAGCCGGAGGGCTTCATCCAGAGCCGCAGCCCTTCGTCCTCGCACCAGCGGAAGATCGAGTTGTTCGGGATATCGGAGAAGAGCAGACAGCCCTCGGCCTCGATCCAGATCGGGCCTTCCGCCCACCTGAAGCCGGAAGCCAGCACTTCGATCCGGGCGTCGCCAGGGATCAGGTCATCGAGGCGGGAGTCTTCACGGACGATCGTGCCGAGGATCGGGTAGGACATACGGGGCTCCGGTCAGGCGGGGTCGCCGGCCGAACGCCGGAGGACCGAACTGCCCGTTCGCTGCGGCACACGCGGGTCCCTTCAGAGCCTTCGGAAGTGCGAGCAACGAGGTGCGAAGTGCGAATCGGAACCGGACGAAGCCGGACCGTTAGCGCTTGCGTGAAGGCCCGCCGGGCACTCAACCCAGACAGGCCGCCGGCGGGATTCCCCAACACCGTGAACAGGCGGGGACATGGGTAACAACTCTGACCGGACTCATGGGTAACAGGTTGCCTTACTTGTATGTTCTGCAGGCGAGCATCGCTTTCCTGCTCTGGGAGGACGGAAGTTCAGCCGATCAGTCGCCACTCCGCGACTTGAAAGCGTCCCAGCAACACTTCGTAGAAATAGATGTCCCGCATACGCGGGGCTTGGCAAGCACGTCGGCAGCGTCCGGGTCGCGGGACGATACTGGGTACTAGGGGTTTGTTGCTCCAGGGCTTCGTGGGGCCGCTCCGTATTGAACTCTTCTCGGAACGCGTCGAAACGTGCCTGCTGTCTCCGGTCGTCGGGAGCAGGCGGCCGGGTCGTCTCGGCCTTGAGGGTGCGGTGCATGCGCTCGTGGCGCCCATTTTGTTCCGGATGACCCGGTTCGATCCGTTGGTGCTGGATCCCCAGTTTGATCCACCACACACTCAAGCGCGAAAGACCCCCCAATGCCGGCGAGGCAAACGGCGCACCATTGTCCGTGCGGATGGCAGCGGGCAAGCCATACTCCGCAAACAGGCGCTGAAACACGGGCAGCGCGCCTACACTCGCCGTCGAGGTCCGGCAGTCACAGGCCAGCAAGAAGCGGGAGTAGGCGTCCGAAACCGTCAGCGGATAGCAATACTGCCCATTCCCCAGCCGAAACTCCCCTTTAAAGTCCGCCTGCCAGACCGCATTGGGCTCCGCCGCGACGAGGGTAGACCGCCCCGGATGGGTGGGCTTGCGCCGGTGCGGGCGGTCTGCGACCAGACCGTGACGCTTCAGGATCGCGCCCACCGTGCTCGGAGCCGGCAGCGGGAGCGCGGGTTGGGTCCGGGCGAGGTGGGCTACCAGCTTTTTGGGCCCCCAGTGCGGCCGCGACTGCCGCAGTTGCACCAGGGCGGCTTCGACGTCCGCCACCGTCTGGTGGGGAGAGGTGTGGGGCCGGGCGTCAACCACTTGTAACCGGTCTTGCGCGAGATCCCAAACCGCTCGCACAGCTCGGTCATCGAATAGAGGCCTTCGGCATGCAAGGCCAGAAAACGGGCACGATCCATCTGGGGTGTAGTCTCTTTCCAGGGCATGGCGCCATGATGGCCAAGCCCTTGCTAGACTGTCACCCATGTCTCCGGTCTACTTTGTTACCCATGTAACCGGTTCATACCCCGAACACCGAACACCGAACACCGAACACCGAACACCGAACACCGAACACCGAACACTTAATCCGGCGGTTCCAGGGCCACCAGCGGCGCATTCGCGGTGGGATGCCGCAGCACCTCCACGCGGGTGTGGAAGACCTGCTCCAGCAGCTCCCGCCGCAGGACGGCGTCCGGCGAGCCGTCGGCGGCCACGGTGCGGTGGTGGAGGAGGATGAGGCGGTCGAACCAGAGCGCGGCCAGGTTCGGGTCGTGGATGGCGGCTATCACGGTGAGCCCGTTTTCGCGATTGAGGCGCCGCACCAGCCGGAGCAGCCCCACCTGGTGCTGCAGGTCCAGGTGGGCGGTCGCCTCGTCCAGCAGCAGCACGGTCGGCTCCTGCGCCAGGGCCATCGCCAGGGCGGCGCGCTGGCGCTCTCCACCGGAGGTCTCCCCGATCAACCGTTCGCCCAGGTGCTCTACCTGCGCCTGTCGCATGGCCGCCGAAACGGCCTCGCGGTCCGACTGGCGCTCACCGCCCAGGGACGACAGGTAGGGCGTTCGGCCGAGAGAGACCCATTCCCGCACCGTGAAGGCGAACGGCACCGGCAGCGTCTGCGGCACGAGCGCCACCTGCCGCGCCCGCTCTCGGGGGAGAATGCCCTCCAGGGGCTTCCCTCCCAGGCGGAGGGTGCCGCTCAGGCGGCCTTTGCCGGCGTTCAGCACCCCCGCGAGGAGGTTGAGCAGCGTACTCTTGCCGGAGCCGTTCGGACCCAGCAGCGCCACCATCTCGCCCGGCGCGATGCGCAAGGAGACATCTTCCAATACCGGCTCATCGCGGTACGCGAACGCCAGCCGTTCGACTTCGAGCGCGGGGGTGCTCACCACTGGTACTCCCGGCGAGTGCGGCGCAGCATCCAAAGGAAGAACGGCCCGCCCACGAAGGCAGTGACGATACCGATCGGCAGCTCGACCGGCGCGAAGAGACTCTGCGCCAGCACATCTGCCAACACCAGGAAAGTCGCTCCCGCCATGGCGGCCGCCGGCAGCAGCTTCCGGTGGTCCGGGCCGGCGACCAACCGCACCAGGTGCGGCACCACCAGCCCGACGAAGCCGATGAGGCCGCTGATGGACACAGCAGCGGCGGTGAGCAATGCGCCGGCCGCGAGGATCCGACGCTTGTCGCGTTCCACGTCGATGCCGAGCCGGGCGGCGCCGTCCTCGCCCAGGGAGAACGCGTTTAACGACCGCGCCAGTGTCGTGCACAGCAGCAGAGTGACGGCGACCAACGGACCGAGCACCGCCAGCTTCGACCAGCCCACCACCGAGATTCCACCAAGCAGCCACGCGTAGATCTGTGGGACCTGAAGCTGCAGCCGATCGCTCAGCACGATGAGCAGGGAGACGGAGTAGCCGAGGAGGGTGCTGAGAGCAAACCCCGCCAGCAGCACTGAAACCACCGGAAGCCGCCCGCCGACTCCCGCCAACTGCACCACGAGGAGTGTCGCTCCCAGCGCACCCACGAACGCCCCCAGCGGCACCAGCCCGAAGCCGAGGACGGTGACAGCGCCGCCCACCATCATCCCAAGCACCGCACCCAGCGCCGCGCCGCCGGAGCTTCCGACCACGTACGGATCCGCCAGCGGGTTGCGCAGGAGCCCCTGGAACAACACTCCCGCAGAGGCCAGCGCCGCACCCACCACGGCCGCGCCCACGGCGCGCGGCAGCCGCAGCGTGAGCACGATCGTCTCCAACTGCGGCTCCCAGGTCACCGGAAAGTGGGCCACTCCCGCCGCGTTCAGCAGGATCCGCCCCACCGCCCCCGGCGCGATCCGCACCGAGCCCAACGCTACCTCCGCCACCACCGCCGCTGCCAGCAGCACAGCCAGCGCGGGGAACAACACGGCGGCCGGCGGCCGGCGGGTCCCGCCGGTGGGCTTGCGGACGGGTGGGTGGGGGGTGGACATTAGGAAGCGGGGAGGTGTGGGGGTATGGGAGTGTAGAGGTGGGGGGGTATGGGGATGGAAGACCAACACCTCTAGCGATCAAACAGCTCGGGGTGCAGGCGGCGGGCGACGTCTTCCAATCCATCGACCAGCCGCGGACCGGGTCGCGTGATGCGCTCGCTGACCACTCCGTAGACGCGGCCGGATTTCACCGCGCTGATCCGCGACCAACCCGGCCGGCTCGCCACCCGGGCCGGGCTCTGCGGCTGCACCGGCGACCGCGTGTCCCCCAGCAGGATCACGTCCGGGTTGAGCGCAATCACCTGCTCGGAGCTCACCTGCACCGACGGTTGCTTCTGGTCCGCGAACAGGTTTTCACCGCCGGCCATCCGGATCACTTCATTATAGATGGCGCCGCCGCCGGCAACGTACGGGCGAGCCGCGTCCATGGCATCCAGCTCGTACACCACCCGGGTGCGCGCGGCGCCCTGGAGCCGGGAGGTGACCGCCTCCGTGCGGCGGCGCAGCGTCGACACCAGCTCCTTGGCCTCCGTCTCCCGGCCGGAGATCCGGCCGAGCAGCGCCATCCGCTCCAGCGTCGCTTCGTAGGTCTTCGGGAAGAGCTGCACCACGCGCACTCCGGCGGCCTCCAGCCGCCGCAGCTCCTCGCCTTCCTGGGTGAGCACGATCACCAGGTCCGGCTTGAAGGCCACCACCTGCTCCAGCGGGATCCGGGGCCAGCAGTTCAGCCGGGCTTTGGACCTGGCCTCTTGCGGGAAGTCGGAATAGGTGTCGGCTCCCACGATGAGCTCCCCGGCGCCCAGCGCATAGAGGGTCTCCGTATGGGCGGGGGAGAGGCAGACGATGCGGCGCGGCGGCTCCGGGATCGCGACCTGCCGGCCGGAGTCATCGGTTACGCGCAACGGGAACCCGCCAGCAGTGGGGCCAGAGGCCGGCGGCGCGGGCGGGCGCCGTTGC
>JAJFMS010000026.1 GCA_020696885.1 Armatimonadota bacterium
GGGCGACCAGACCTATAGCGAGAAGCCGGGCCACAACTTCGCCCTGAACGCCACCTTCGACGAGATCGCCGAGGGGGATTACGACGCGCTGGTGATCCCCGGCGGCCGGGCGCCGGAGTACCTGCGGCTGAACCCGCGCGTGCTGGAGATCGTGCGGCACTTCGCGGGGGCGGACAAGCCGATCGCCGCCATCTGTCACGGCGCGCAGATCCTGGCGGCGGCCGGTGTGCTGCAGGGGAAGAAGTGCAGCGCCTACCCGGCGTGCGGCCCCGAAGTGGCGCTGGCCGGCGGGGAGTGGGTGGACATCGACGTCACCGCAGCGCACACCTGCGGGAACCTGGTCACCGCCCCGGCCTGGCCGGCGCACCCGGAGTGGCTGGCGCAGTTCCTGAAGGTGCTGGGCACGCGGATCGAGCTGTAATACGGGAGCGCGGTCAGCGTGTCACCCGGGCGACGAGGTCCCCGGTGACGACGACTTCGACCGGTACACCCTGGTACTCGTGGGGGAGGCGGTCCCGCACGGCTGCGTCCCGCACGTAGACGCGCACCGACCGCTCTCCCAGGCCGAAACCGTTCACGCCGTCCACGCCGCCGAGCTACCGGCGGGCACTGGCCTTGATCGTTTTGAGGTCTACGGGATCGCTCATCACCCGCCTCCGAAGCGGAGCTTACACCTCATGCTACCCCGAGGAGTGACGATCTGGACTCTCTCTTGGACAGGATCAACAGGGTTTACAGGATGGTGCAGGTGCTCGGTCATGACGGCGAGGCATAAGCACAGACTTCCTCTGGTCGTATTGATCCGCCGCATGGCAGCACCACCGCTTGCATCCCCTCCCGATCAATCCTGTTACCCTGTCTGAAACCCTTTGTTTTCGGGATGATCATCGCAGAGGTGAACCTGCATGGCCCGCGCCTTCGCTCGCCGCTGGTCGTTATGGCTGATCCCGATTCTTACGGTCGGGATAGCGTGGATGGTCGTGCATCTGTCGCGCCGCTCCACGAGTTGGGTCAGCTACTGGGAAGACGACCGGCGGGCCTGGGTCTTTCGAGTCAACTGGTATACCTGCGAGTTCGACGATGGGTCGGGCGGGGTGGACCAGCTCACTCTCCAGGACGTTCGAGAGATCGACGCCTCGTCCGTGCCGTATGATCCCACGGAACGGGCGCGGGTCTTCAGTTCACTGGGCTATCCCACCACAAAGCGGCCCCCGGCAGTGATCCCCGGCCCGTAGCCGCCGGTTGCCGGTGCGGCTCAGTCAAGCACTCGGACCAGCAACCGGCCAATCCCGCCATCGCTTCTGGTCTTGCCGGGCTGGCTTTCATCGTGTCGGGTGCTCAGGCCGAGGTAGTAGAACCACCAGGTGTTCGGCCGTCCGGCGGGGACGGCGCCCGGAGCCGCATAGAGGCCGGCACGGTCGAACCCCTGGCCCAAGCCGACCAGCGGCCCGCGGCCCATGCGCCGGAACTTCCGCCCGTCCCGGCTGTAGGCTGCGTGGAGGCGCACCATCCCATCGTCGACGGTGAAGACGGCGGGAAACATCAGATAGAGCTGTGCCCGCAGCCGGGTGGCGGCGGAGTTGTAGAAGTGGCTGTCCGCGGGGTCCTCCGCCTCCGGCTTCATGATGACGGCCGGGTCCGGGAAGGCGCCGAACCGCGGCGACTCCGAGTAGCCGATCATCCGCCTTCCCCCGAACGGGGGCTCGGTCCAGAGCCGCGAGTAAAGGCGGTACCGGCCGCCGTCCCGGAAGCACACGTTGGCGGTATCGGAGCTGCCTTTCAGCAGCGGCTCGTCGCGCCATGTCCAGCGGATCCCGTCCGCCGAGGTCCCCCCGAAAACTCCGGATTGACCGCCCGTGGGGCGGGTGATCACGGCCTTGAACCGCTCGCCGGGCGGAGCATCCTCGTCCACGAACACCGAGCCGAGGTTGCAGCCCACCGCCACGATGTTGTTCCGCGCGTCTCCCTGGTAGGAGATGAGACCGAGCTCCGGCTTCTCCCAGTGGACACCGTCCGGCGAGCGAGCGTAGCAGACGAACCCGTCCGCCGCCCCCCGATACCGGTGGTCGCGGGCGTTGTACCAGAGGTGCCAGGTATCCCCAACGCGCAGCACCTGACAATAGCTAAGGGAGAAGTCTTCCCAGGGTTGGTCCGCCCGCAGCAACGGCTCGGCGGTGCGCTGGAGCACTGTAACCGTGGGCTCCCGCTCCGGCTCCCGAGACCGGGCGCGGTGGGCGGGAAGAGCGGCGAGCGCGAGCCCTACGGCCAGGGCTGCCAGCCCGTGAACGGATTTCATCTCAGCCACCTCTCGAACCTGCCAGGCGCCGCTCGGACACCACCAGGACCATTCTACACCGCCTCGGACAGCTAATCGGCGCTCCCTCCGCGTCTGCCGGGCACGGGACGACACGGAGCTGCGGCGTGCCACCCGCGAGGTGGGCGACTTCCTCCTGCGGTAAACGGCGCTGCGCGCGGTGTTCGGTGTTCGGAAGGGACGGACGCCGTTACGGCGCCCGGCATCTCATTCGACATTCGCAACTCGCACTTCCCAGGGGTATTGGGCGGGATGAGAACACGACCGCAGAGGTCTGTCTCGGCCCCGTCTGGCGTCCCAGTAGGCTCGGACCAGGCATCGCAGGCACACTGATTCGCGTGCTCACCACGGGCCGGCGACAGAGCACCCGTCCCACGAGCGACCGATGGATAGGGATGCAGGGCCGGACCTCCGCGTAACTCCGCGCCGCCTCGTTGGGCGCCTCGAAGACCTTCTGCTGCGAGCTTGAACCGCGCGCTTCTGCAGCGTGACTCCGCCCCCCTCCCATGATAGAGTAAGTGGAAATCAGCGAGCCTTTAAGTCGGTCCAGTGAGGCTGACAAGGACTCCGGATAGCACGTGGAGCTGCACCCGAAACGGGTCTCTCTGCGCCTACCTGACGCCTCCTTGTCCAAAGAACGGACCGGAGGCTGTTTTTGTATGTCTTATCCGGAAGGTGCCGCCGTGGTCGTGATGACGGGTGACGACATCCGTCGCGCGCTCACCCGCATCGCGCACGAGATCGTCGAGAAGAACCGGGGCGCCCAGGAGGTCATCCTCGTGGGCATCCAGCGCAAGGGCGCGCCGCTGGCGCTGCGGCTGGCGGAGCTGATCCGGCAGTTCGAAGGCGTGGCGGTGCCGGTGGGCAGCCTGGACATCACCCTCTACCGGGACGACGCCCTCGCTCGCCCGCACGAGGTGCGCTCCACCCAGATCCCCGGCGACCCCACCGGCAAGACCATCGTGATCGTGGACGAGGTGTTCTTTACCGGGCGCACCGTTCGCGCGGCGCTGGACGCGGTGATGGACCTGGGCCGCCCCTCCGCGGTGCAGCTCGCGGTGCTGGTAGACCGCGGCCACCGGGAGCTGCCGATCCGCCCGGACTACGTGGGCAAAAACCTGCCGACCTCTCGCCGGGAGCACGTGGAAGTGCGCCTGCGGGAGATCGAAGACGAAGACGCGGTGTACATCATCAAGAGCACGGACAACAGCTCGGAGGGCGGGTAGCGGATGGGCACTACCGAGAAAACCCCGGGAGCCGACGCGGTGATCGCCGAGTCGGGCGGCCTGCGCCGGAAGGACGTGCTCAGCCTGCAGGACCTGTCGGCCGAGGAGATCGAGACGGTCCTCCGCAACGCCGCCGGGTTCAAGGAGATCATGGCGCGGCCGATCAAGAAGGTGCCCACGCTGCGCGGCAAGTCCGTGGTCACCCTCTTCTACGAAAACAGCACTCGCACCCGCGCCTCCTTCGAGCTGGCGGCCAAGGTGATGTCCGCGGACGCCATCAACATCAGCGCCTCCTCCAGCAGCGTAAGCAAGGGCGAGTCCCTGAAGGACACCGCCCTTACCATGCAGGCGCTGGGGATGGACATGATCGTCATCCGGCACCCGCTCTCCGGCGCGCCGGAGTACGTGGCGAAGACGGTGGGCATCCCGGTGATCAACGCCGGCGACGGGATGCACGAGCACCCGTCCCAGGGGCTGCTGGACCTCTTCACCTTGCGGGAAACGCGCGGCGACATCGCCGGATTGAAAGTGCTCATCGTCGGGGACATCCTGCACAGCCGGGTCGCTCGCTCCAACATCTGGGGCCTGCTGAAGCTGGGTGCCGAGGTGCGCGTCTGCGGGCCCTCCACGCTGCTCCCCTGGGGCATCGAGACCCTGGGCGTGCAGCGCTACGAGAGCCTGGACGAAGCGATGGCCGGCGTGGACGTGGTGAACGTGCTCCGGATCCAGCTCGAGCGGCAGGAGCGTGGTCTCTTCCCCACCCTGCGGGAGTACAGCGAGCGCTGGGGCGTAAGCCCGCGCCGGCTGGAGAAGGCCGCGGACAACGTTACGGTGATGCACCCCGGCCCGATGAACCGCGGCGTGGAGATCAGCCCCGAAGTAGCGGATGCCGGCTACGCCGTGATCGAGCAGCAGGTCACGAACGGCGTGGCGGTGCGGATGGCGCTGCTGTATCTGCTACTGGGCGCGCAGGGGGCCTGACGGCAGGGAGTAGTGGAGTGATGGAGTAATGGGGTCGGGAACAGGTGAGCTGGTCCGTCGTAACCGGAATCGTGGCTATCAGCAGCTACGGGTCTCGGCAGATGCTATCGAGCTCTACCGATTGGCATCGTCCATCTTCCGATCCTTTCCGTATGAACTCAAGCGCGTTGCGTCGCAAAACATCGCTTCAGTGGACTCGGTCCACCGTAACATCGCGGCAGGCTACTGCCGCCGCTCGATTAAGGAGTATGTGCAGCATCTCTACGTGGCTCTCGGATCGTTGGGTGAGTCGGTATCTGGATTTGCTGCCTGCCGAGCCGCCGCGCAACTAACCGTTGAGGATTTCACCAGGCTGGACGAACTTGCATTTAAGCTTGAGAATGGCCTGCTACGGCTGGTGCAGAGCCTGGAGCAGAAGCGAGACGCGAAGGATTGGATCGATACGATGGTGATCCGGGATTGTAACGCCAGTTACGACGCATCGGTTGACGGCGACACCGTGGACGAGCACGCTGAGCACTGGGCCTAGCTCCCAATACTCCACTACTCCAACACTCCAATACTCCACAAGCAACATGGGACTTCTCATCAAAGGCGGGCGGGTGATCGATCCCGCGCAAAAACTGGACTGGCAGGCGGATCTCCTCATCGAGAACGGGCATATCACCGCCATCGAGCCGGGGCTCGGCGCCGGTAGCCACGAGGTGCTGGACGCCACGGATAAGGTGGTGTGCCCGGGGTTCATCGACGTCCACGTGCACCTGCGGGAGCCCGGCCAGGAGTATAAGGAGACGATCGCCACCGGGACGCGCTCCGCGGCGGCGGGCGGCTTTGCGCACGTCTGCTGCATGCCGAACACCGACCCCGCCATCGACGATCCCTCCGTGGTGGAGTTGATCCAGGAGAAGGCCGCGCAGGCGGTGGGGGTGAAGGTCCACATCTTCGCCTCCATGACCAAGAAGAACGCCGGCAAGGAGCTGGCGGAGATGGGGCGGCTCCACGACGCCGGTGCCGCGCTCTTCTCGGACGACGCGTTTCCGATCCAGAACGCCGAGGTGATGCGCCGCGCGATGGAGTACGCGCGGATGCTGAACCGGGGCGTCTCGCTGCACAGCGAAGACAAGTCCCTGGCCGGCGACGGGGTGATGAACGAGGGCCCGGTGGCCACGATGCTCGGCCTCCGCGGCATCCCGAACTGCGCCGAGGACGCGATGGTGGCGCGCAACATCGAGCTGTGCCGCCTCACCGGCGTGCGGCTCCACCTGTGCCACGTTTCCACCCGGGTCTCCGTGGACCTGGTCCGCCGCGCCAAGGCGCAGGGGCTGCCGGTGACCGCGGAGGGCTGCCCGCACCACTTCTGCCTTACGGACGAGGCGTGCCTCGGCTATAACACGCAGGCCAAGGTGAACCCGCCGCTTCGCAGCGCGGATGACGTGGCGGCCGTGCTGGAAGGGATGGCGGACGGCGCGCTGGACTGCATCGCCACGGACCACGCCCCGCACGCGGTGAACGAGAAAGATTGCGAGTTCGACCGGGCGATGTTCGGGCTGGTGGGCCTGGAGACGGCGGTGCCGCTGACGCTGGACAAGCTGGTGAAGCCCGGGGTGGTTTCGCTGATGGACGCGGTGGCGAAGCTGAGCTGGCACCCCGCCCAGGTACTGGTGGGCAACGGGCAGCACCTGCCGGCCGGCGTCCACGCTCACATCGGCACCCTGCGCCCGGGTGCGCCCGGCGATGTGACCGTGCTGGACCTGGACCGGACCTACAAGGTGGAGCCGGAGAAGCTGTACTCACGCTCCAAGAACACGCCGTTCGACGGCTGGGAGCTCACCGGCGCCCCCGTCGCCACCGTGGTCGACGGCAAGGTCGTGATGCAAGACGGGGTTGTGATCGATTCGGATTAACCACCAGGACACGAAGACACCAGGGTGAAAGGAGCAGGCGAGTGTCGTCCCGTTGCTTCTTCACCAGCGCTTACTTCCCTATCCCTTAGTGCCTTCGTGCCTTTGTGGTGAACAGATACAGATAACCATGCGAAGCTTGTTAGTACTCCAGGACGGGACCGTGTTCGAAGGGCGGTCGATCGGCGCCGCGGGCACCGCCACCGGCGAGGTGGTGTTCAGCACCTCCATGACCGGTTACCAGGAGATGCTGAGCGATCCCTCGTACGCAGGGCAGTTGCTCACGCTCACCTATCCGCTCATCGGCAATTACGGGGTGACGGACGAAGACCTGGAGTCCCGCGGGGTACAGGTGAGCGGCTTCGTCGTCAAGCAGCTCTGCGATGCGCCCAGCAACTGGCGCAGCGGCGGAGACCTGCAGTCGTTCCTGGCGCGGAACGGGGTGGTCGGGATCCAGGGCATCGATACCCGCGCCCTCACCCGCCGGCTGCGGGTGGAAGGCGTGATGATGGGGATCGTCACCTCGGAGCTCGGCGCCGCGGAAGCGGTGGACCACCTCCGTAACGCCCCGGGCTACGAGGCCGTCAACTACGTGCACCGCGTCACCACGCCGGAGCCGTACGTGTGGGAGCCGACCGGCCAGCGAGACGACGGCCGCGTGTTCAACGTGAGCCTCATCGACTGCGGCGTCAAGTTCAACATCCTCCGGGCGCTGGCGGAGTGCAACGTCCGGACCACGGTGTTCCCATGCACCGCGTCCGCGGAAGAGGTGCTGGAGCGCAACCCGGACGGCATCGCCTTTTCACCCGGTCCCGGGGACCCGAAGCACCTGGAAGAGGTGGTGCGCACCGCGCGCACGCTGGTGCACTCCGGCGTGCCGACGTTCGGCATCTGCCTGGGCAACCAGATCGTGGGCAAGGCGTTCGGCGCGGATACGTTCAAGCTGCCGTTCGGGCACCGGGGCGGAAACCACCCGGTGAAAGACCTGGAGACCGGCCGGGTCTACATCACCAGCCAGAACCACGGGTACGCCGTGGATCCGGCAGGTCTGGAAGCGAGCGGGCTGGAAGTGAGTCACGTGAATTTGAACGACGGTACGGTGGAAGGACTGCGCCACCGCGAGCTGCCGGTGTTCACGATCCAGTACCACCCGGAAGCGAATCCCGGCCCGCGGGACAGCGCCTACCTGTTCAATCGGTTTGTCGAAGCGATGGAGAAGCGGTAGCCCGGAGAGCACCTGATGCACCAGCGGCGACGCATGCGATCTAAACGGCAGCGGCGGCAGATGCCGCCGTGGCTGCCCCTCATCCCCACGGCCCTCGCCGCGGTGCTTGTCGGGCTCTACTATGGCGCCACGGACGGCTACTACGTGCCGACCGAGTCCATGGAGCCGACGCTGCAGAAGGATGATCAGTTCCGCGCGGAGATCTGGCACTCACGCCAGGTGGGACCGCAGCGCGGGCAGATCTGGGTGCTGCACAACCCCCACCCGGGGGACGGCAACGGCTCGTTCCTGGTGAAGCGAGTAGTGGGCGTTCCCGGCGACAAGGTGGCCGTGAAAGATGGGCACCTGCTGATCAACGGCAGCCCGCAGTCTGAGAGCTACGTGAAGGAGGCGCCCAGGTACCGCTACGGACCGGTCAAGCTGGGCGAGGAAGAGTACTTCGTGCTGGGCGATAACCGGAACAAGAGCCAGGACAGCCACGCGTGGGGGCCGGTGAAGCGGCAGGGGCTCATCGGGCGCGCGTTCGTGCGCTACTTCCCGCTCAGCCGGTTCAAGTGGCTGTAGGCGCGGAGCGAGCCCATGCAGGAAACCCCTACCATCGCGAGAGTGACCGAACCGCCGCGCGGCAAGAGCCGCCCGTGGTGGCAATTGGTAGCGCTGAGCTCCCTCGCGGCGTGCGTGCTGCTATTCCTGGTCTATCAGGTGGTGGGCTACCGCAGTTATTACATTCCGTCGTCGTCGATGGAGCCGACGCTGATGGGTCCGGCAAACGGATCCCGGAGCGGCGGGGACCGAGTGCGTGCGGACGTGCTGCTGTCTCGCCTGCGGGCTCCGCAGCGAGGTGAGCTCTGGACCTTCCGCGCTCCCCCCGAAATGTCTCCGAATGAGGCGCTTTTCATGAAGCGGGTGATCGGCACGCCGGGCGAGACGGTGGAGGTGGTGCCGCCGCGGTTGCTGGCGAACGGGAAGTCCGTGCTGCGCCTGGGCGAGACCGAAGGCGCCGGGATGTCGCTGCTGGGCGAAAGTGAGCCGCAGGTACTGGAAGGCGGAAAACGGGTGGTGATCCCGCTAGGTTATTCAGAGAGCAAGCTAGTGGTGATCGCCGATCCGGATCCGGAGATCGACACCGACCCGTTCCGGGTTTCCCTGAACGGCACCGAGGAGCTGAGCGACCCGAACGGAGGGATCCAGGCGGAAACGGGCTTCAAAGCCTACGGCGGCGATCCCGGGTTGTCCGGAACGGTGTACTCGATTAACGGAGAGCCGCGGCTCGCGATCGTGCGCACCACCAGCATCAGCTACAGTACGGGTCACGTTGCGGTAGATGGCAAGCCCCTGACGGAGCCTTACACCAAGGAGCCGCCGCGCTATGAGATGCCGCCGAAGAAGCTCGGCCCGGACGAGTACTTCCTGTTGGGCGACAACCGCAACAACAGTAACGACAGCCACGTGTGGGGACCGCTCCAGCGCGATCGGTTCGAAGGCCGGATCGTCTTCCGGTTCTGGCCGGCTAACCGGATCGGCTCGTTGTAATCGAGTGGTCCAGAACGAAAAGTATGCCTAAGAGATCAGATATCCACAAAGTCATGGTCATCGGATCCGGACCGATCATCATCGGTCAGGCCGCCGAGTTCGACTATGCGGGCACGCAAGCGTGCCAGTCCCTGCGCGAGGAAGGCTGTGAGGTCGTCCTGATCAACTCCAACCCGGCCACCATCATGACGGACACCGAGATGGCGGACCGGGTCTACATCGAGCCGCTCACGGTGGAGTTCGCGGAGCGCGTCATCGCCCGCGAGCGGCCGGACGGCCTGGCTCCGGGCCTGGGCGGGCAGATGGGCCTCAACCTGGCCACCAAGCTCGCCGCGCACGGCATCCTGGAGAAGTACAACGTCGAGCTGCTCGGCACGCCGCTCACCTCCATCCGGATGGCGGAGGACCGCGAGGAGTTCCGCTCCCTCATGCGGCGCCTGGGCCAGCCGGTACCGGAGAGCTGGATCATCGAGGGCGAAGTGGAGCTGCGGGAGCTCTCCGCGCAGGACGGCCTGCCGTGGCCGCTCATCGTCCGCCCCGCGTACACGCTGGGCGGCACCGGCGGCGGCATCGCCCACACGCCGGCGGAGTTGATGGAGATCGGCAACCTCGGGCTGAAGCTCTCCATGCGCCACCAGATCCTGGTGGAGCGGTACCTCTCCGGCTGGAAAGAGGTGGAGTACGAGGTGATGCGCGACGGCGCGGACACCTGCATCACCATCTGCAACATGGAGAACCTGGACCCGATGGGGGTCCACACCGGGGACTCCATCGTGGTGGCGCCCAGCCAGACGCTGTCGGACAAGGAGTACCAGATGCTCCGGACCGCGTCGCTCAATATCATCCGGGCGCTGGGCATCGAGGGCGGCTGCAACGTGCAGCTCGCGCTGGACCCGCACAGCTTCCAGTACTTCGTGATCGAGGTGAACCCGCGCGTGAGCCGCTCCTCCGCGCTGGCCTCCAAGGCTACCGGCTACCCGATCGCGCGGGTCTCCGCCAAGATCTGCATCGGGATGCGGCTGGACGAGATCCAGAACGCCGTCACCAAGAAGACGCTGGCCTGCTTCGAGCCGGCGCTCGACTACTGCGTGGTGAAGATCCCCCGCTGGCCGTTCGACAAGTTCGTGACGGCGGACCGGAAGCTCGGCAGCCAGATGAAGGCCACCGGCGAGGTGATGGCGATCGGCCGGACGTTCGAGTCCGCGCTGCTGAAGGCAGTCCGCTCCCTGGAAGTGGGCGTGCAGGGGCTGCGCACCAAGAACGCGCACACCTGGACGGAGATGGAGCTGGAAGTGGCGCTGAAGGTGGCCACGGACGAGCGCCTCTTTGCGGTGGCGGAAGCGTTCCGGCGCGGCTGGGAGATCCGGGAGGTGCAGCTCCTCTCCCACATCGACCCATGGTTCCTCTACAAGATCCGCGAGTTGGTGCGCCTGGAAGACCGCTTCGAAGGCCGCAAGCCGATCGCGGACGTGGCGTTCCTGGCCGATCTCCAGGAAGCGAAGCGAAACGGCATCAGCGACCGGACCATCGCGGACCGCAGCGGCGTCACCGAGGCGGCCGTGCGAGAGTTCCGCTGGGAGCACGGCATCAAGCCGGTCTACAAGATGGTAGACACCTGCGCCGCCGAGTTCGAGGCCGCTACGCCGTACTTCTACAGCACCTATGAAGACGAGGACGAGGCTTGTGATTCCGTGGGCGGGAGCACCCCCCCTAGCCCCCCCTTGGTAAGGGGGGGAGTTTCAGACCCTTCTCTCGAAAGCAGTGACTCTCCCCCCCTTACCAAGGGGGGGCCAGGGGGGGTCTCTCCGGCCCCTCCGGCCCAACACCCGGCAAAGCCCAAAGCCATCGTCATCGGCTCCGGGCCGATCCGGATCGGGCAGGGAATCGAGTTCGACTACTGCACCGTGCACGGTGTGTGGGCGCTGCGCGAGGCGGGTTACGAGTCGATCGTCATCAACAGCAACCCGGAGACGGTCTCCACGGACTTCGACACCTCGGACCGCCTCTACTTCGAGCCGCTGACGCTGGAGAACGTGCTGGCCCTGATCGAGGAAGAGAAGCCGGAAGGTGTGATCGTGCAGTTCGGCGGGCAGACGGCGATCAACCTCGCCAAGCCGCTGCATGACGCCGGGATCAAGCTGTTCGGCACCTCGTTCGACAGCATCGACGTGGCCGAAGACCGGGACCGCTTCGAGATCCTGCTGCGCGAGCTGGATATCCCGAAGCCGGCCGGGCGAGCGGTCCGCACCCTCGAGGACGCGCTCATCGTGGCGGAGGAGATCGGCTACCCGGTGCTGGTGCGGCCCTCCTACGTGCTCGGCG
>JAJFMS010000825.1 GCA_020696885.1 Armatimonadota bacterium
CCGCTCACGCTTTCCAGCTCGTGGACGTTGGGCTTGGCCGCCGTGACGCCCGCGTCCACCGCTGCCAGCAGGGCAGGTCCCGAGGCATCGACGATCACCGGCTTTCCAGAGCGACTCGCCGCCCGGACCATCCGGCCGTAGACCTCCGGCTCCCAGGTCTCGGGCAGGCTGCCGGCCAGCACGATCGCCTCCGCCGAGCCGGACCACCGCTCGATCCAGGCAAGGAGCCCGGACAGGGCTTCGTCATCCGGTTTGAGGCCCGCCGCGCAGAGCGTGGTGTGGTGACCGGTCTCGGTCTCGATCAGCACCGTGTTGAACCGCGTCTCGCCGCGCGTCCACACGAAGTCCGGGATCACGTCCGCCCGGCGCAGGATCTGCTCCATCCGCCGGCCGGTATCCCCGCCGGCAAGACCGGTGGCCACCGTCTCCACGCCCAGCTCCCGCAGGATGAGGGAGACGTCACACCCCTTGCCGCCCATCGACTCCACCACGTCCGTGGCCTGGTTCCGCCGGTTCCGCTCCAACGACGGCACGAAGAGCACGCGGTCGAGCCCGGTATTCGGGGTGACGGTGAGGATCATCCGGATGTGGGGAGTGAGTATTGGGGAGTGATGGAGTAGTGGAGTGTTGGAGTAGTGGGAAACCACAGGACGGCGGCCTTGCGGCCGCCTGTCCTGCCGAGGCTACTTGACCAGGTTGGCCATCATCGCGATGTAGGCGTTCCGATCGATGCGGTCCAGGGTGTCGAACGCGTTGTTCAGGTCCGTCGCCACCACGAAGATACCGTGGCGCGGGATCATCGTCGCGATCGGGTGATGCTCCAGTTCGTGGGCCAGCGGACGCAGCGCTTCGACTACGTTGTCCGCGAGCTCCGGCGTGTGGGTGGCGGCCCACTTGCAGAAGCCGATCGGGCCGTACTTGTCGGTCTGCTCGCTCATCGGCGGGATCGGCACGCCCCGGGAGACGAACGGCATCACGTTGAGCGAGTGCGCGTGGAACACGCAGCCGGCAGCGGGAAACGCGTGGTAGCAGGCCATGTGGACGGCGCCTTCCCGCGAGAACTCCCCTTCGCCGGCCAGGATGTTGCCGTCCAGGTCCAGCACCAGCACGTCGTCCGGGCGCAGGTTCCACTGGTGGTGGCCGCCGGCGTAGCTCCGGCTCATGTAGACGCGGTCGCCGAAGCGGGTGGTGATGTTGCCTCCGGCCGCATCCAACAGCTTCCGGTCGAAAGCCAGCTTCGCGATGCGGATGAGGTGTGTTCTCGGGTCTTCCATAACTCTCGATCTCTGCGTTGGGGGCGTGGTCTCTGGCCGCGGCCGGCGGGTATAGCTGTGCTTGTTGTAGCACTACCGACCATGCGGCGAGCATACCGGACCGCCGTGCCCGACACGAGGCTCGCGAAAGGCGTAACAAACCGTCCACTCCAGGGGTCCCGTAAAATGCCGGCCCACTCCTCTCGCCAGGCCTTTGCTGCTCCACCATCCGATGTCTTACCCTCGCTGTGCCGCGTTGCTCCTCCTGGCCGGTTTGGCCTTACCCGGCGTGATGGCCGCCCCTGTCAAGCCGGCCGCTCGCAAGGCGGCAGCTCCACCGCAGCCGACGAAGGCGGAGGGCCGCGTGGTGCTGCGCCGCCTGAACCGCGTGGAGTACGAAAACACGGTCCGGGATCTGCTGGGCGTGCAGGTGGAGCTGCAGGACCTGCTACCGCCCGACTCCGCCGCCGACGGGTTCGACAACGTGGGCGCCGCGCTCCACACCTCGTCGTTCCTGCTGGAGCGATATCTGGAGGCGGCGGACAAGGCCCTGAACCTGGCCATCACCAACGGGCCGCAGCCGCCGCTTTTCAAGAAGCGGCTGAGCCTGAAGGACGATCCTCGCATCAAGGCCTCTACCGAGAGCGTCTACCGGCACCGCGACGATTCGGTGGTGCTGTTCAGCTCTTCGGCCTGGAACGCCATCACGCTGTGGCAGTTCTATCCCCCGGACAGGGGCACGTACCGGTTTCGCATCTCCGCCTCCGGCTTCCAGAGCGGCAGCAAGCCGGTGACGTACCGCGTGGAAGCGGGCCCGATGCTGATGGGCACGAAGAACCACCTGGTGGGCTACTTCGACGCCGCCCCCGGCCAATCGACCGTCCTGGAGTTCCTCGATCACCTCGAGGCGCGGGGTACCATCCGCATCCAGCCGCACGGCCTAGCCAATGCCCAGACCGTGGACAAGATCGGGGCCGACAAGTATGAGGGAGCCGGGCTGTCCATCGACTGGATCGAGGTGGAAGGGCCGCTCCACGATGCCTGGCCGCCGGAGAGCCACCGCCGGATCTTCGGGGACCTGCCGCAGGCGCCGACCCCGGCACGTGACTTCCGAAACCGAGTGGAGGTGGTCTCGAAAGAGCCGGTGGCCGATGCGCAGCGGATCTTCCGCGGCTTCGCGCGCCGGGCGTTCCGGCGTGCGGTGACGGATGCGGACGTGCAGCCGATGGTCGCGCTGTTCGAGCAGAAGCAGGCCGAAGGCTATTCGTTCGAGGAAGCGGTGCGGGTGGGGCTCAAGCGGGTGCTGGTCTCGCCGGACTTCCTCTTCTTGCGGGAACCAGAGCCCGCGGATCGCGCGGCTAAGCTCGACGACTTCGCGCTGGCCAGCCGGCTCTCGTACTTCCTGTGGAGCACGATGCCGGACGAGGAGCTGCTGACCCTGGCGGAGCAGAACCGGCTCGGGAAGCCGGAGATTCTGCGGCAGCAGGTGGAGCGGATGCTGAAGGCCCCGAAGTCCGCGGCGCTCACGGAGAACTTCGTGGGCCAGTGGCTCGGGCTGCGGGAAATCGACTTCACCGAGCCGGACTATCGCCTCTACCCGGAGTTCGATGGCATGCTGCGGGCCGCGATGGTGGACGAGGCGCGGGGGTTCTTCAACGAGGTGCTGAAGAACGACCTGAGCCTGACCAACTTCGTGGACTCGGATTTTGCCATGCTGAATGAGCGGCTGGCGAAGCACTACAGGATCCTGGGCGTGGAAGGTCACGCCTTCCGCAAGGTGACCCTGCCTCCGGACAGTCACCGCGGCGGCGTGATGACCATGGCGGCCGTGCTGAAGGTAACGGCCAACGGGACTACGACCTCGCCGGTGGTCCGCGGCGCGTGGGTGCTGGACCGGATCCTCGGCACGCCGCCGGCTCCCCCTCCGGCCGGCGTGCCGGCCGTGGAGCCCGACATCCGAGGCGCCGTGACGATGCGCGAGCAGTTGGCGAAG
>JAJFMS010000826.1 GCA_020696885.1 Armatimonadota bacterium
CCGGAATCGCGGCGCCGGTAGACGGCAAGCCAAGCCAGCCCCACCGGGATCCGGTTTCCGGCCCCTCACCTTGAACGGACGCATCATGGCGGATTTGCACAACGTTTTCGGAACGCTTCAGGAGTTCACCTACGCCGACGGCAAGGTCGGGAAGTACTACTCCCTCCCGCAGTTGGACGCGCAGGGGGTAGGCCCCATCTCCTCGCTGCCGGTGAGTATCCGCATCGTCCTGGAGTCCGTGCTCCGCAACTACGACGGCGCCAAGATCACGGAAGAGGACATCTGCCGCCTGGCCAACTGGAAGCCCGGCGCGGAGCGCACCTCCGAGATCCCGTTCGTGGTGGCGCGCATCCTGCTGCAGGACTTTACCGGCGTGCCGCTGCTGGTGGACCTGGCCGCCATGCGCGCCGCGGCCGGCCGCATGGGGAAGGACCCGGGCATCATCGAGCCGCTGGTGCCGGTAGACCTGGTCATCGACCACTCCGTGCAGGTGGACTACTCCGAGAGTGCGGACTCCCTCCAGCGGAACATGGAGATCGAGTTCCGCCGCAACCGGGAGCGTTACCAGTTCCTCAAGTGGGGCATGCAGGCGTTCAACGGCTTCAGCGTGGTGCCTCCCGGCATCGGCATTGTGCACCAGGTGAACCTGGAGTACCTGGCCAAGGGCGTGCTCAACAAGGACGGCGTCCACTACCCGGACACGCTCGTCGGCACGGACTCCCACACCACCATGGTGAACGGCCTCGGGATCGTGGCCTGGGGCGTGGGCGGCATCGAGGCCGAGGCCGGGATGCTGGGCCAGCCGGTCTACTTCCTGATGCCGGACGTGGTGGGCGTGCACCTCAGCGGCTCCCTGAAGCCCGGCGTCACCGCCACCGACCTCGTCCTCACCATCACCGAGATGCTCCGCCGGGAGAAGGTGGTGGGCAAGTTCGTAGAGTTCCACGGCGAGGGCGCCGCCTCCATCTCCGCCACGGACCGCAGCACCATCGGCAACATGGCGCCGGAGTACGGGGCGACCATCGGCTTCTTCCCGATCGATGAAGAGACCTGCCGCTACTTCGCCGCCACCGGCCGCAGCGAGGAGCAGGTGGACGCCATCCGCCAGTACTACACCGCCCAGGGGATGTTCGGCATCCCGCGCAAGGGCGAGGTGGAATACACCAAGGTACTGGAGCTGGACCTGGCGGACGTACAGCCCAGCGTGGCCGGGCCCAAGCGCCCGCAGGACCGCATCAACCTGTCCGAGGTGAAGGAGCGGTTCCACGAGCTGCTCCACGCGCCGGTACAGCAGAGCGGCTACAACAAGCCGCTGTCGGAAGACGGCAAGAGCTTCACGGTGCTTACCGGCATCCGCGGCCATCACCTCACGGAGCCGCTCACCGGCGGCGGGGACCAGGAGCCGTCCACCGCGCCGATCGCGGCCGACCAGCACGTGAGCATGGGTAACACCTCGACCGATACCGAGGTCGAGATGATGCAGAACCGCCCGACACCGGACCGCGTGGAGAACGTGGCGGACGAGTATCCGGACGCGCGCGTGCAGCTCCGGCACGGCGGCGTGGTGATCGCCGCCATCACCTCCTGCACCAACACCTCCAACCCCAGCGTGATGCTGGCCGCCGGCCTCCTCGCCAAAAAGGCGGTGGAGCACGGTCTGGACGTGCCGCCCTACGTGAAGACCTCCCTGGCCCCCGGCTCCCGCGTGGTAACGGAATACCTGACGAAGACCGGCCTGCAGGAGTACCTGGACCTGATCGGCTTCCAGACGGTGGGCTACGGCTGCACCACCTGCATCGGTAACTCCGGGCCGCTGGAGCCACACCTGGAAGAGGCGATCACCAAGAACGACCTGGTGATGGCCAGCGTCCTCTCCGGCAACCGCAACTTCGAGGCGCGCGTCCACCAGAACGTGAAGGCGAACTTCCTGATGAGCCCGCCGCTGGTGGTGGCGTTCGCGCTGGCGGGGCGGGTCGACATCGACATGGCGAACGAGCCGCTCGGCAAGGGGAAGGACGGGCAAGACGTCTTTCTGCGCGATCTGTGGCCGTCCGGGGAAGAGATCGAGGCGGTGCTCAGCACGGCGTTCGACCCGGAGACGTTCCGCCGGCTCTACAAGGACTTCACCAGCCAGAACCCGCTGTGGGGCGAGGTGCCGAGCAGCACCGGCAAGCTGTACGACTGGGACCCGGACAACAACTACATCCAGGAGCCGCCCTACTTCGACCGGTTCGGCCTGGAGCCGGAACCGCAGAAGCCGATCCACGGCGCCCGCGCGCTGGCGATCTTCGGGGACTCGGTCACCACGGACCACATCAGCCCGGCCGGCGCGATCAAGCCCAATTCCCCGGCCGGCCTCTTCCTGCAGGAGCGCGGCATCGAGCCGCAAAACTTCAACAGCTACGGCTCCCGCCGCGGCAATGACCGCGTGATGGTGCGCGGCACCTTCGCCAACGTGCGCATCAAGAACCTGATGGTGCCGGGCACGGAAGGCGGCGTCACGAAGCACCAGCCGCAGGGCGACGAGATGAGCATCTACGACGCCTCCATGCGCTACCAGGCCGCCGGGGTGCCGCTGGTGATCTTCGCCGGCCAGGAGTACGGCACCGGCAGCTCCCGGGACTGGGCCGCCAAGGGCACCAGGCTGCTGGGGGTTCGCGTGGTGATCGCGCAGAGCTTCGAGCGCATCCACCGCAGCAACCTGCTGGGGATGGGCGTGCTCCCCTGCCAGTTCAAGGACGGCGACAGCGCGCAGTCCCTGGAGCTGGACGGCACCGAGTGCTTCGACATCATCGGCCTGGAAGAGGGCATCCGGCCCCGCCAGAACGTGACCCTGGTGATCCGCCGCGGGGACGGCGAGGCGCAGGAGGTGCCGGTTACCCTTCGCATCGACACCCCGATCGAGGTGGACTACTTCCTCCACGGCGGCATCCTGCCCTACGTGCTCCGGCAGTTGATCGCCCAGGCGGGGTAACATCGCCGTCTCACGGCGGAGCAACTTAACAACGGGCGAGGTAACCGAACGGATACCTCGCCCGTTTGCGTAGCGGGTCGACCCCCATGCCAATCTTCAGCGAGCGACGCCCCCAGGAGGTGAAGCGGGGTCAAGGGCGCATCGGGCTTGTGCTACTCGCTCCGGGCACGTTGCTGCTAGCGCTGTTGCTGGCGCCGTGTTTCCGGCCCGTCGAGCTTCGCGTCGGGCAGGCCGGTTTGCTGGTAACAACACACCGCTATGGTAATCGTCC
>JAJFMS010000027.1 GCA_020696885.1 Armatimonadota bacterium
TGGCAATCCCGAAGGTTGTGCAGCGCCTCGCCCCCGCCATTCACCCAGGCAGGATCCGCCACGGGGCAAACGACGCCCCTCGCCATGACGATTCTTCTCTTTCGGACACCCGTCTGAAAAAAACTTCTCAAACGCGTAGAACTCTTTCACACAAAGTGCTCTCTAACCTCTCTGGAAGGCCGGAGTGTGGACGACGAGGCTCCCACCGTCGTTCGCGGCCCGCCGAAAAAAGTTCGAACTGAGCGCGGGCCGGAGGAGACAGAGTATGTGGACAGTTACGCAGGGGATGTGTGTGGAGGCGGGCCCAAGGATGGACGACGCTCGACTGGTGTCCCGGTTCCAGCGCGGCGATGAGGATGCGTTCGACCAGCTGGTCGAGCGTCACCGGCGCCGCGTGTTCAGCCTGGTCTGCCGCCTCGCTTCTCCGGCGGAGGCAGACGACCTGGCGCAGGAAGTGTTCATCGCCGCTTACAAGGCGCTCCCGAACTTCCGGGGCGACGCGGCGTTCAGCACCTGGCTGTACCGCATCGCGGTGCACGTCTGCTCGCACCACCTCCGGAAGCGCCGCCTGGACACCACGGAGCTGGACGAGCAGCACCTGGACCAGGTGCGCGAGCACGATCCCGAGCGCTCCGCCATCTCCGGGGAGCTGCAGACCCGCGTCCGTTCCGCAATCAACGAGCTGCCGTACAAACTGAGACTGGTCGTGGTCCTTCGCGACCTGCACGGGCTGAACTACGAAGAAATCGCGCAGGTGGCGGGCTGTCCGATCGGGACGGTTCGCAGCCGGCTCCACTATGCGACGCAGAAGCTGGCAGGGATGCTGAAACCGTATGTGGAGACCGTCTGACCGAGCGCGTAGGACACCCTGATGACACGTTGCGCCTATACCGAAGTCCGGCTCCGAGCGTTACTCGACGGCGAGCTGGACCCGGCCGAGCATGCCCGGGTGCTGGCTCACATGGATGCCTGCGAATCTTGCAGCGACACGTTCGCGCAGATGCACGCGCTGTCGTCCCTGCTCCAGGAGCTGCCGGCCGAGGACGTACCGGACCACTTCGCCACCAGCTTGCAGGTGCGCCTGGCCCGCCACCGCGCTGAGCGCGCCGCGGGTCCCCAGAAGCGAAGCTGGCTCAAGCTGCCGGTACGCCTGCCGTTCGCCTGGCCCCAGCAGCCGCTCCGGTTCGCGGGCGGCCTCACCACCGTTTTCGCCATCGGCCTGGGGCTGCTGCTCCTCAACCAGGGCACCCGCGCCTCTCGCGCCTCCGAGGTCGCCCGCCGCGCGCAGCTTTCCTGGACCCAGATCCGGAACTACGGCTGCGTCTTCGTGAGCAAGGGCATCTACCAGGGGCAGGAGCGCACCTTTACCCAGAGCCAGTTCTACCGTAAGCCGGGTGAGTTCCGCCTGGATACCGGCCAGGATTACCCGCTCACCACCTACGTGATGGCGGACCGCATCATCCACTACCTCCCCGGGGGCAAGTGGGAGGGGACCGGTCCGGTCTGCATCGTCCGCCCACGGGTGGACGACCGGCGCGCGCTGCCGTTTCCGTTCGGCGTTACCTGGCACAACGGCGGCAACGTCAGCCTCGATCAGCTCATTCGGCAGTTGAACCTCAACGACGACGCGGAGCTTCTCGGCACGGAGAAGGTGGGAGACCGGGACTGCTACCGGGTCCGCTTCACCTCCGTCCCCCCCGGCGGCTCGGAGCGCGACCAGTATGAGCTGTGGGTGGACACGGACAGCTTCCTGCCGCGGCGCGTGAGCTGGTTCCGCGACGAGCAGAACCACATCATCACCGAGGCCACGAATCTGCAGGTGAACTACGACGTGCTCCCCGCGGGGACGTTCGAGTTCCGGATCCCGCAGGGCGCCCGCGTGATCGAGGGGGACGTGGACCCGCACGTGCTGGCGATGCCGTTTGTGCCTGCGCGGACCGCCGGGTTCGACGCGACGCCGGTGAGCACGGCGCGAGAAGAGGCGTGGCAGCGCGCCAACTCCGTGCGGTTCCCGGTGCTGATGCCGGAGTACCTGCCGGAGGGGTTCCACCTGGTCCGCGTGCGCCGGAAGCTGGGCCGCTGGCTGGACGCCCACTGGATCCGCGCGGAAGGCGAGAAAGCGGTACAGATCGTCAAGCTGATCGAGCAGGATGCGCGGCTCGACGGCTGGACGGAGCCGTCCGGGGCCGTGTCGCTGAACCTGGGGACGGCGCGCGAGCCGGTGCGGGCCTGGCTGGTGGAGGGGGAGACCCCTTACCGCTACGCTTACGTCACCTGGCAGCGTGGGCCGACCCGCTGCACGCTCTTCACGTCTGGGCTCTCCCGGAACGAGGTGGAGAAGATCGCCCGATCGATGTCGGAAGTATCCGCACCGTCCCGGCCGGTGGCGACGGCGGAACGCACCCTTCAGCGAAGGATCCGCTGGCGCAGTGAGCCGAGCGTGCTCCCCACGGAAACCGCCAGCGAAGAGAGCGCGGAGGTGCGGATTAGTGCCCTGGAGGCGCCCACCGCCCCGGTGACGGAGCAGCCACCGATGATGCCGGAAATGTCCGATGAAGACCGCGGCATGGGCACGGCGAGCACCACGACAACGCCTGGAGCGATGCGGTAAGCGAAAGAACCGTCATGGCGAGGCAGCGTCTTTTGCTGCCGTGGCCATCCCGAACGACCACGGATCCTGCCGAACGCCGAAGTGCCAGGACGGTTCGCTGCTCAACCTTCGGGATTGCCACAGCGCCGCGGGAGTAAGGTTGAAGGCCAAGGGGTCGACAGGCGCTTCGCAATGACAGGAGGCTTGAGGGCTGGTGACTCGTTAACGAAAGAACCGTCCTGGCGGTGGGCGCTTCGCAATGACGTGGCGGCTTGGGAGCGGGAGGCTCGCTAATCCTCGAACGGGGAGAGGCCGAGGTCCTCGCGGCTCAACCGGCCGCTTACGTTGAAGTACCGTTTCCGCATTCGGGCTACGTACTCGCGGTCATACGGGTCCAGGTCGCCGGCGATCTCATAGTGGAGGGCGGCGCGCAGGGCGTAGCCCATCCGGGCGAAGGCATCCGCCAGGAGACAGTGGTACGAGGCGTTGCTGGGTCGAAGCCGGATGGCGCGCCGGAACACGGCTACGGCGTCCTCGCCGCGGTCCAGCATGGAGTACACGATCCCGAGGCGCACGCAGTAGTAGTCGTCAAACGGGCAGTTCGCGACGGCTGCTTCCAGCTCCGTTACGCCTTCCGGAACGCGCTCGAGCTGCAGGAACAGGTCGCCCAGCCAGAAGTGGTAGAAGCCGTCCTGCGGTGAGAGGCGGATCGCCTCCGTCAGCTCCCGGATCGCGGCATCCGTGCGACCGTTCTGGTTGAACGCGGTAGCCAGCCGATAGCGGTAGTAGGGGTTGCCGGGCGCCAGGTCCACCGCTTTGCGGTAGAGCGTGATCGCGCCCTTCAGCTTCCCGAAGCGGCGGTAGACCTCCGCCAGTGAGAAGTGGGTGTCCGCGTGATGCGGGTTGACCTGCAGGGCCCGGCGGTAGTGAGACAGCGCCTGGCTGCTGTTCTCCGCGAAGATGTAAGCGTCGCCGAGGCGGGTGTGCCGGTCCGGGTTGTCGCCCTCCAGCCGCACCGCTTCCTTGTAGTGCGCGATCGCCTCTTGCAGTCGCCCCTCCGCAGCCAGCGTATCCCCCAGGTCCTGGAATACCGCCGCGCTGGGTGCTTCCGCTCCGTCGCCGTTCGCTTCTGAATACTGCTCCGCGCTCGACATGACAGTGATCTTCTGCCTTACTTGCCTGGCTTACCGGTAATAGGTGGTTCCGTCTCTCTGGTCTAGAATACCCGGTCGCTGTCGAGCAGAATGGTCACCGGACCGTCGTTGACCAGCTGCACGTCCATCATCGCGCCGAACCGGCCGGTGCTCACGGAGATGCCCAACTCGCGCAGCCGCGTGCACACGGCCTCATACAGGCTTTCGGCAGCCTCGCCGCGGGCGGCTTGCGTATAGCTCGGCCGCCGGCCCTTGCGCGCATCCCCGTAGAGGGTGAACTGGCTGACCACCAGGACCCCCGCGCCCACGTCCAGCGCGCTCCGCTCCATCCGGCCGTCGTCATCGGAAAAGATCCGCAGGTTCGCGATCTTCTCCGCCACGTACTGCGCCGCCGCGGGTGGGTCTTCCTGCTTGACGCCCAGCAGCACCATGAGGCCGGCGCCCACCTCGCCGACGACCTCGCCGTCGACGGTTACGCTCGCTCGCTTCACCCGCTGGATCACTGCTCTCACGGAAGTCACCTTATCGGAAGGGGCGGCCTTCGTCAACGCGGCGGATTCGGGAGTGTGGGGTCGGCCGGTTGCCCGGCCCGGGGCGCGGATTGAACCGAACCCGCCTTGCATGATAGGATAGGCAGCCAGGAGAATTAGACAGCCCGGAGACGAAGTGTGATGATGTTGCTCGGAACGCAGCGCGTAAACGGCGCCGGCCACCTGGAGATCGGCGGCGTGGACGTCACCGCCCTGGCGGCGGAGTATGGCACGCCCCTCTACGTGATGGATGAGGCGACCATCCGCCAGAAGGCGCGCGAGTACCTCGCCGCGTTCCGCGCCCGCTATCCGAAGGTGGAGGTTTCCTTCGCCGGCAAGGCGTTCCTCTGCTCCGGCATCTGCAAACTGATCGAGCAGGAAGGCCTGCGGCTGGACGTGGCTTCCGGCGGCGAGCTGTTTACCGCTCTCCGCGCCGGCTTCCCCACGGAGCGGATCTCCCTCCATGGCAACAACAAGTCCCGCGAGGAAGTCCAGATGGCGCTGGACGCCCGCGTGGGGCACATCGTCGTGGACAACTTCTACGAGATCGACCTCCTCACCGAGCTGGCCACCGACGCCGCCCGTCCGCAGCCGGTACTCATCCGCGTGGCGCCGGGGATCGATCCGCACACCCACCGGCGCATCAGCACCGGCCAGGTGGACACGAAGTTCGGCTTCGACATCGCCAGCGGTGGGGCGCTGACCGCCATCAGCCGCATCCGCGAGATCGCCGGCCTGGAGCTGAAGGGGATCCACTGCCACGTAGGCTCTCAGCTTCTCGATACGGAGTGCCACGAGGCGTCCGTGGGGATCATGGCGGACCTGCTTGTCCAGGTGAAGCGCGACTTCGGCATCGAGTTCGAGGAGCTGAACATCGGCGGCGGGCTCGGCATCCGCTACCTGTCCACGCACCAGCCGCCGTCCGTGGAGGAGTTCGCGGACACGGTAACCGGCATCCTGAAGCGAAAGCTGGACGAAGCCGGCCTGGCCTACCCGATCCTGCTGCAGGAGCCGGGCCGCTACCTGGTGGGCGAGGCCGGGACCACGCTCTACACCCTCGGCTCGATCAAGCACGTGCCCGGCATCCGTACCTACGTCTCGGTTGACGGCGGCCTCTCGGACAACCCGCGCCCGGCGCTGTACGAAGCAAAGTACGAGGCGATCGTGGCGAACAAGGCGGACCAGCCGCACGACCGCGTGGTCACCGTATCCGGCAAGCACTGCGAGACGGACCTGCTGTTCCCGGACATCTCCCTGGCCCCCGTGGAGCCCGGCGATATCCTGGCGGTGCAGTCCACCGGCGCCTACAACTACGTGATGGCGAGCAACTACAACCGCTTCCGCCGCCCTCCCGTGGTGCTCGTCAACGACGGTCAGGCAGACCTCCTGGTGCGCCGCGAGAGCTATGAAGACCTCGTGGCACAGGACGTGGTCCCCGAGCGATTTAGGTAGCCGGAGCGTTGTTAGCAGGAGTAATGGAGTGTTGGAGTAGTGGAGTAATGGGTTGAAGGAGCGCAGTGCAACCCATACGGGCAGGCTTGCGCGCGATGGGTCTCCCGCAGTGCAACTGCGGAAGAGATCGCTAACCCATTACTCCAACACTCCACTACTCCATCACTCCCCCTGTTTCCCGTGAGGCGTTGGCACCCACATGGACGTCATCGTCTCTCACGTGAACGCGGACTTCGATAGCCTGGCCGGTCTGGTCGGCGCGCGGAAGCTGTATCCGGATGCGGTGATGGTGCTGCCGGGCGGCGAGTCCGCGGCCGTGGGGCGGTTCCTCTCCCTGCACCGGGACGCCCTCGCGCCGCTGCGTCCCCCAGACGTGGACCCGGAGACGATCACGCGGGTGATCGTGGTCGATACGCCCACGCGACGCCGGATCGGTCCGGCGGCGGCGTGGCTGGACCTGCCGGACGTGGAGGTCCACCTCTACGACCACCACGTGGACACCGAGCCGGACATCGCCGCGTCGCAGAGCCGTCTCGAGCCGTGGGGCTCGGTCTCCAGCATCCTGGTGGCCGAGCTTCGCTCCCGGAACGAGACCCTCACCCCGATCGAAGCGACGGCGATGCTGCTGGGGATCTACGAGGATACCGGCTCCCTTTCGTATGCCGGCACCCGCCCGGAGGACGTGGAGGCGGCCGCCTGGCTCCTCCGCCAGGGTGCCGGGCTGGACGTGGTGGCGGAGTTCACCCGCGGCAGCCTGGACCCGGCGCAGCGCGAGCTCCTGCGGGACCTCCTCGCGGACGCCCGGACGCACGAGGTGGCCGGCTCTAGCGTGCTGGTCGCCACGGCGAAGGCGGACGCCTTCGTCTCGGAGGCGGCGGTGCTCACCCACCGGCTGCTGGAGGTGGAGGACGCGGAGGCGGTGGTCACCATCATCGAGATGCGGGACAAGGTCTACGTCATCGCCCGCTCGCGCGCCGATGCCCTGAATGTGGGGGCGGCGCTGTCGGACCTCGGCGGGGGAGGTCACGCGCGGGCTGCTTCCGCGACGCTGAACCCGGCGCCGCTGGACGAGATCGCCCAGCGGGTAATCGCCGCGCTCACGCTGCACGCCGCGCCCCAGCCGTGCGCCCGGGAGTTGATGTCGCACCCGGTCCGCTCCGTGCGGCCGGACCAGACCGTCGCCGAGGCGCGCCAGCGAATGGTGCGGTACGGACACTCCGGGCTCCTGGTGCTGGACGAAGGGCGCCTCCTGGGCATCCTCACGCGCCGCGACGTGGACAAAGCCCGCCACCACCGGCTGGACCATGCACCGGTCCGCGGCTTCATGACCTCCCACGTGCACACGGCCACGTCCGAGACGCGGCTTTCGGAGCTGGAAGAGACCATGATCACCGAAGGCATCGGCCGGCTGCCGGTGATGCGGGGCGACGAGGTGATCGGGATTGTCACCCGCACGGACGTGCTGCGAGCGCTCCACGGCGCCCGCTACGTAGCCAGGCCGGCGGCACCGGACGAGGGTGCGCAGCGACTCCGGCAGAACCTGCCCGCGCCGGTGCAGCGGCTGCTGGAACAGGTGGGTGAGCTGGCGGCTCGGAGGAACGCACAGGCCTACGTGGTGGGCGGCTTTGTCCGGGACCTGCTGCTGGGTGTCCGCAACCTGGACGTAGACATCCTGGCGGAGCCGGATGGGATCGACCTGGCCGAGGCGCTGGCCGCGGAGAGCGACGGTACGCTGAAGACGGAGCCGCGATTCGGGACGGCGAAGGTGACGCTGCCCGACGGCTTCGACATCGACTTCGCCAGCGCGCGCACCGAGAGCTACGCCCACCCGGGCGCCCTGCCGGAGGTGGAGACCTCGTCCATCTCCGACGACCTCCGCCGGCGGGACTTCACGATCAACGCGATGGCGATTGCCCTGCGCCCGGAGCATTTCGGCGCCTTGCTGGACCCGTTCGGCGGGGAGCGGGACCTGGAGCGCCGCCGCATTCGCGTGCTGCACAACCTGAGCTTCGTGGACGACCCCACCCGACTCTTCCGGGCGGTGCGGTTCGAAGAGCGGTACCAGTTCCGGATGGAGCCGCACACGGAGGTCCTGGCGCGGGCCGGCGTGGAGTCCGGCATCCTCGGCACGATCACCCCGGAGCGAATCCGGGCCGAGATCCGCCGCATCCTCAAAGACCGGAAGCCGCTGGGCGGGCTGCTGCGGCTGGAAGAGCTGGGGGTCATCGCCTGGCTCGCGCCGGAGGCGGTACCCGAGCAGGCGCTGCTGCAGCGGATCCCCGGCGCGCTGGACTGGTGGCACCGGCACGGCCAGGACGTGGTGGACCCCCTCATCGTCTACCTCGCCGCGCTGTTGATGAGCCTCGGCCCGGCCGGCGCGGCCCGGATCGCCGAGGTGCGGCTGCGGATGCCACCGCCGGATGTGCGCCGGCTGGCGCAGGCAATCGAGGCCGCGGGCACCGTAGAGGAGCTGCTTCCCCTGGACGGTCTCCCGGCGGACCTCACGCGGACCCTGCGGCCGCTGGCCCCCGAAGCGCTGGTCTTGCTGCGCGCACGCGCCGCCTCGACCGGCGAGGACCGGGAAGCGCGGGGCACACTGCTGGAACGATTCATCACGGAATGGCGGCATATTAAGTTGGAGATCACCGGCGACCTTCTGATCAGCGAGGGGTGGAAACCCGGCCGCGCGCTAGGCGAGGCCCTGGCGCGGACCCTGGATGCTCGCCTGGACGGTACCGTGAAGGAGCGGGACGCGGAGCTGGCATATGCCCGGGGGTTGCTGCAGCACGCAAAGGCGAGCGGCGCGTACAACGAGCAGCCGAGACGGCGCGGCTCGCGAGGAAGCGAACAGTAATGAACGATTTCGATCCACAGCGGGCGATGATGGTCATCCTCGCGCTGATCATCGCTATCCCGGTCCACGAGTTCGCCCACGCGCTCTCGGCGGTGAACAACGGCGACGACGGCCCGCGCCGGGATGGGCGCCTCTCCATCATGCCCTGGGATCACTTCGACCCGCTGGGGGCGGTGTTCTCCGTGCTGAGCGCGGTCTTCGGCATCGGCCTCGGGTGGGGGAAGCCGGTCATGGTGAACCCGGGCATGCTGCACAACCCGAAGTGGGCGATGTGCAAGATCGCGGCGTGGGGGCCGTTCTCCAACTTCCTGCTCGCCATCGCCTTCGCACTCCCGCTCCGCTTCGGGCTGGTGACCGCTCCCGCCGCGGAGATGGCCCTTCTGATCTGCGTGCAGATCAACCTGGGCCTGATGCTCTTCAACCTGATCCCGATCGGTCCGCTGGACGGCGCCAAGATCATCGTGGCGTTCCTCCCGGACTCGCAAGCGTTCGAGTTTACGAAGTTCATGGAGCGCTGGGGGTTCATGCTCCTGTTCGGGCTGCTCTTCTGGGGGCAGGCGCTCCTGGTCCCGCTGGTGGTAGTGCCGCGAGCGATCATCATGGCGTTTCTCCTGGGCACGCCGATCTTCGGTTAACGAGTGCGGGCGTCCACCACGGAGACACGGAGACACGGAGACACGGAGACACTGAGAGGAGCCGGGGAGAGGGAGAGGGATTACGCCGTAGACGGTGCCAGGCGCCCCACGGGCGGATGGCGCGTTCGCGCCTGACACCCTCCCTCGGGAACGGGATACGCTGCTGGCAGTGATTGTCGCCGTGAGCGAACGCCGCACGAGGCGGCTGCCTACGGTGTGCTGGCCGCGACGGCACGCCGTCGGCACCCGGTCCTCTCACCCAACCGGAAAAAGCCCATCAAACAGGTGTAACTCGTGTCTACTTCGAGTCGTCATGTCTACAGAGTGTAGTCGATCGGCGACCGGAGATGCGTATGGAGTTTGTGCCGCTGGGAGAGCAGGAGATGGAGGTGCTCGCCTTCATCACGGAGCAGGCGCCCGTTACGGCGAGCCAGGTGGCGGAAGCCTGGGGTGAGGAGCGCGCCCTGGCGCGGACCACCGTGCTCACGATGATGGAGCGCCTCCGCCGGAAGGGCTACCTGATGCGGCAGCGCCGGCAGGGGGTGTTCCAGTACTCGCCCCGCGTGTCTCGCTCCGAGCTGCTCCAGGGACTGCTCCACCGCTTCGTGGAGACCACACTTGGCGGCTCGTTGGCGCCGGTGGTGGCCTACCTCTCCAACAACCGCCAGCTCTCTCCGGCGGAGTTGGACGAGCTGCGGCAACTGGTGGACGCTCTCAAGGCCGCGGAAGGCACGCCGGTGGCGGGCGAGGAGGGGGCGGATGCCTGATTGCACCGGGTTCCTGAACGCAACCGCCTCGCACTGGCTCGAAGCGCTGGCCCGTTCCTCGTGGCAGGGCGGCGCCGCCTTACTCCTGGCGTGGCTGGTGAGTCGCACGGCGCCTCGGCTTCCGGCTTCGATGCAGTGCTGGCTGTGGCGGCTGGCGTGGCTGAAGTTGCTCGTCGCATTGTTCTGGGTGACGCCGGTGGACGTGCCGCTCCCCATGGGGTCGGCGCTCCCCATCGCCCGGCCTCGAGGTCCTGCAACGCCGACCGCCCATGCCCCGCTCCGACCGGCGGTGACAGCGGTCCCGACCGCGACGGCAGCACCCGTCGAGATCCCGAGCTACCATCCGCTGCCCAGTACGCCGCCGGCCGCGCCGCCTCCGCTTGGCTCTGCGGCATACCTGCTGCTTGCCTGGACCGCCTGCGTAGCGCTCCTGCTGGCGAGGATGGCGCGTGAGCGCAACCGGGCACGCGCCCTGCTGGCCCGGTGCACCCCCACCCGGGACACGGCCCTCCTTACCTGGCTGGAGGAGCTGGCCCGGAAGCTGGGGATGAGCCAACGGCCCGCGGTGTTGGAGCTGGAGGCGCTGGCGAGCCCACTCCTGATCGCCGGGCGTCCGCCGGTGGTGGTACTGCCCACAGCGCTCCTGCACTCCTGCTCGGAGGCCGAGTGCCGGCTGATGCTGGCGCATGAGCTGGCGCACGTGCAGCGGCGGGACCTGGCCTGGGGGTGGCTGGTAGCCGCGTCTCAGGTGCTCTTCTTCTTCCACCCGGTCGTCTGGCTCGCCCGCCGTGAGTCCAGCCTGGCTCAAGAAGCCGCGTGCGATCGGATCGCCGTGGCCGTGGTGGAAGCCGGCACGGCCACCTACGGAGAGCTGTTGCTCAAGGTGGCGGCCATCCCCAACCGCGGATTTCAACCCGGTCTGGTGCCGCTGGGCGGGACCGATCAGTCCATTCACGCGCTTCGAAGGAGATTGAAGATGCTGCAGCGATTACAGACCGCCTCGCGATCGAAACGGACGGGAGAGGGCGCCTGGGGCCGCTCTGCGGGTCTGGCCACCCTGGTCCTGCTGGGAGTAACCATCGTGGTGCCGTGGCGGGTCACGGCCCAGGAGCGGGCCGTGGACGTGTCACCACCGGCGACGCAAGCGGATGCGCCGGCCCCGGGCGGATCCCCGGAGGGAGTGGAACCGGATGTGCCGGCTTCCCCCGATGGTCCAGAGGGCCCGAATGCGCCTGCCCTCCCCAGGACGTCCCTCGCCTCCCAGCCGGTTCCTGAGTCCACGGGCTCCGACCTCGCGGCGGGATCACTCTCGGCGGCGGCCGAGCAGTGGGAAGACGTGCTGCTGCTAGAAGCGATGCGCTACCTCCGGCTGTCCGGAGACCAGGTGGCGCAGGTGCGAGCGCTGAGCCGACCCACCGATGAGCGGCTGTCCAAGCTCCGCGATGACGAGAAGCGGACGCTGGCG
>JAJFMS010000827.1 GCA_020696885.1 Armatimonadota bacterium
GTGTTCAGGTGTTCAGGTGTTCAGGTGTTCAGGGAGTGAGAACTCGGCCGCACCGGTCCGCACCCAGAATCTTAACTCTTACTCTCACTCAGCCCCCGAGCAGCCTCTCCCCCATCCAACGAAGGGGAACCCGCCCCCTCCTCTCAACCTTTCACCCGATGAGAGGAGCACCGAGCAATGAAGATTACCGACCTGCAAATCACTAGCGTGGCGTTTCCGGACCCGCCGCTCCGCAATTCCGTGGGTGTCCACGAGCCGTATGCGCTGCGCACCCTGGTCAAGCTCACCACGGACGACGGCATCGGCGGCTGGGGGGAGACCTACGGCGGCAGCGGCCCGGTGGCGCAGTTGGAGGCGGCACGGGACCTGGTGATCGGCACCGATCCGTTCGCGATCGAAGCGCTCCGGCTGCGGGTGCCGGATCCGCGCACGTTTTCGCCGCTGGAGGTCGCCTGCCTGGACATCGTCGGGAAAGCGCTGGACCAGCCGGTCTACAACCTCCTGGGCGGGAAGGTCCGCGACTCGATCGAGTTCGCCGCGTACCTTTTCTACCACTTCGACTGCGAGCGCTACGGTGAGGCCATCACCCCGGAATCGATGGTGACCCAGGGGAAGCGGATGGTGGCGGAGCACGGGTTCCGCGCGTTGAAGCTAAAGGGCGGCGTGCTCCACCCGGACGAGGAGATCGAGACGATCCGACTGCTCCGGCAGGAGTTCGGGCCGGACTTCCGCCTGCGCCATGACCCGAACGCCGTCTGGAGCGTGGAGACCTCGATCCGCGTCACCAACGCGCTGGAGGGCGTGCTGGAATACATGGAAGATCCCACCGAGGGGATCGCCGGCATGGCGGCGGTGAACCAGGCTGTGAACGTGCCGCTCTCCACTAACATGTGCCTGGTGGCCTTCAGCCATTTCCCGGAGAACATCCGGCTGCATGCGGTCGACGTGGTGCTGTCCGACCACCACTACTGGGGCGGCCTGCGAGCTACGCAGGAGATGGCCCGCATCTGCGAGACCTGGGGGCTCGGCGTCTCGATGCACAGCAACAGCCACCTGGGGATTAGCCTGGCCGCGATGCTCCACGCCGCGGCGGCGACCCCTCGCCTCACCTACGCCTGCGACACGCACTACGTCTGGATCGAGGAAGACATCCTCGAAGGCGGCAAGTGGACCTTCGCGAACGGCATCATGGACGTCCCAACCCGCTCCGGGCTCGGAATCTCCGTGGACGAAGATGCGGTAGCACGGATGGCGGAAGCCGCGGTGAAGTGCGGCCTCACCCAACGCGACGACGCGGGCTACATGCGCCGTACCTACGATCCAAACTGGGAGATCCGCAAGCCGCGTTGGTAGCGGCCCGGGCAGAATTTACAACAAAGACACGAAGGCACTAAGAGGGAGTTGGAAAGGTAGGCCGTTAGGCTCCGAGGCAGGGCATATCAGGCCAAGAAGCTCAATCCAGTGCCTAGCTGCCAGCCGAACTTCCAAACATGCTCCAGGAGAGCTACCCTTTCCCCCTTCGTGTCTTCGTGCCTTTGCGGTAAAATGTCAAAACGCCAACCTGACGCCTGGAAGGTCTTCGACATGCCGGCCGGAAGTTTCGTCCCGGAGTAGGGGATGGTACAACCTCCCCGGCGCCATGCGCCCGGGGAGACGGCGTGACGGCTACAGCGACGCAAGGTCGGAATCAGAACAGTGCCGACAACGACCCTGCCGGATGGCGGGAAGAAGGAAAAGCGCTGCTGCGCGCGGTAGCGGGCGGCGCCATCGTGGGCATGCCGCTGCTGTTCACGATGGAGATGTGGAGCCACGGGCTAATGTTCAACGAGTGGCACTTGTTGGGCATCCTGGCCGCCAGTCTTTGTGTGAACTTCCTCTTCAGCCTGGTCTCGGGGTTCCGCCGCGAGTACTCGGTGCCTGAAGCGGTGAGCGAATCGCTCAGCGCCGTAGCGATCGGGCTGGTGTTCTCGACGGCCATCCTCTGGATTATCGGCGAACTGGGCCACGACCAGGCTCCGATCGAGGCAATCGGCAAGGTCGTCATCGAGGCGGCGGTCGTTAGCCTGGGCGTCTCCTTCGCCAACTCGCAGGTCGTCGGCCGATCCCGCACCGCTGAGAATGAGGTGGAGGGCGCCGGAGGCAAAGGCGCGGAAGCCAGCTCCGACAAGGACGAGGACCCAGAGCGACGACAGCTCAAAGCCGACCTGGCCGATGCCGGCGCCACCATTGCCGGTTCTGTGGTATTCGCGCTGAACATCGCCCCGACGGACGAGGTCATCGTCATCGCCAGCCACGTGGGGCCGTGGCAGCAACTGGGCATGCTGGCGGCCAGCATGCTGCTGTGCTACGTGATCCTCTACGCTTCAGGATTCGAGAAGCACCAGGTGCACGTGGAGGGCCTGCTGCAGAAGCCGCCTGTGGAGGCCCTGATGGCTACGGCGCTCTCGCTGGCGGTGGCCGCGGCGCTCCTCGTACTGCTCGGCAACCGCGAGCTCCTGGCCGATCCCTCGATCCTGATTGCCGGGATCATCACCCTGGGCATGCCGGCCGTGATCGGCGGCGCCGCTGGAAGGCTCATCGTATGACCGGAAGCTCCAAACGTACCGACGAGAACGATGGTCGCCCGGCGCGGCGCAAGCTGGCGGAATGGGTCACGCTTAGCATTAGCTCCGCCATCGTCTTCGGCCTCAGCGGGTTCCTCATTATGGAAGGCTCCCGCCCGGAGAGTCGGTTCGTCACCACCACGACACGCCTTCGTCTCGATCAGGTTCACAAGCTGAAGGACACGTTCGTCCTGCCGGTGGAGGTCCGCAATGACGGCAGCCGTACCATCCGAGAGCTGGCGATCCAGATCACCGCACCCGGCATCGACCACGAGGTGACGCTCGACTTCCTGGGTGAGCGCTCCAGTGAAACGATCTACGCGTATCTAGACAAGGACCCGCGCACCGTCAAGGTAGAAGCCACCCCTCGAAGCTACCTGCTGGACTGATCGCGCGAACCCCAATCACTCTGCCCGGCAGAGCACCGGGCGACGGTCTCCAGCAACTGCGGCACGTCCACCGGCTTCGTCAGGAGGCCCGCGCCTTCGATCCCGGAGGCAGAGCCGGGGTGCCGAAGGGCGCCGGTGACCACGACTACCGGGATCTCGGCCAGCTCCGGGTCCTGAAGCTGTTCCGCGCGGAACTCCCAGCCGTTCATCACCGGCATCATCAGGTCCAGCAGGATCAGCGAAGGCTGC
>JAJFMS010000828.1 GCA_020696885.1 Armatimonadota bacterium
CTGCGGGACCCGGACGCGAAGATGCGGACGCAATTGCTGAAGCTGCCGGCGAGCCGGTCTTCCGTGGTGGCGCTGCCGAGCACGAAGCGGGCGGGCCGGGGGCGCACGGCGCGGCTGGTGATCGCGGACGAGCATGCGATGCACACCTGGGCGACGGAGAACTTCGCGGCGGTATCGCCCACGATCGACGCGGGCGGGCAGTTCCTCTCCATCTCCACCGCGAACGGCATCGGCAACCTGTATGCCGACCTGTGCAGCCAGGCGAGTCACCTCTCCGGGTGGGTGACGCCGGCGGCGGGTCCGGACGGGGAGTTCACGTTCGGGAGCCGGATCCGCGAGGCGCTGCGGGAGCTGCCGCCGGACGGGTGGCTGCCGGTGTTCGTGCCGTACGACGCGCGGCCGGGCCGGGACGCGGCGTGGTGGGAGCGGAAGAAGGCGAGCTACCCGCGGCAGTGGATGATCCACCAGGAGTACCCGCGGGACCCGGAAGAGAGCTTTGTGCAGTCCGGACGGCCGCGGTTCGACAAGGGGTACCTGGACCGGCATCGAGAGCTGTGCCGGGAGCCGCTGCCGAAGGGTCGATGGCCGGAGGCGCTGCGCGGTTGGAGCGAGCGGGAGCTGCGGGTGTTCGAGCTGCCGGCGCCGGGGCACCGGTACGCGGCCGGCGCGGACGTGGCGGAAGGGCTGGAGCACGGGGACTTCAGCGACCTGTGCATCCTGGACGCGGACGCGGCCGAGCGTCCGACCGAGGTAGTCTCCCTCCACGGGCACTGGGAGCCGGACGAGTTCGGGCGGCTGATCCACGCGCTCTCGCTGCTGTATCCGGGGCGATACGGCATCGAGCGGAACAACCACGGGCTGACCACGATTGTGGCGGCGCGGCGGCTGGGGATACGCGGGCTCTACGCGGAGCGGGCGGTGCTGGCGGCGTCCGGCCGGGAAGTGGAGCCGCAGCGGCCGGGCTGGTTGACGACGCGGGTGACGAAGCCGCTGATGATCGACGAGCTGGAGCTGGCGCTGCGAACATTCGGCGTGCAGCTCTCGGAGGAGCCGGCCATTGCGGAGCTCACGTTCTACCAAGTGCTGAAGGATGGCTCCACCGGCGCGCCGGCGGGGAAGTGGGACGACCGGGTGATGAGCCGCGCCATCGCGGTGCAGATGCTGAAGCACCTGCCGCCGAAGGCGCAGCGACCGCTGCCGGGCGTGCCGGCGATGGGGACGATCCTTACTGGTGGGATGCGGTTGTAGTGGGGATCCAACGGCAGCCGGCGTGCGAGGCGGAGCGGGCGTGGGGTCTCGGGAGTCGGGCGTTCAGGTGTTCGGGTGTTCAGGTGTTGGGGAGCGCTGCGCGCGGTGCTGTTCTAGGCGGCGTGGTAAGGCCGTCGCTGGGTTCGGCTCGCACTTCGTATTTTGAGACTCGCAGTTCCGATTGGGGGTGCCAGTGGCGATTGCATTTTATGACCGGGCGTCGGAGCTGCTCCGGAAGCTCACGGGGCGGGAGCGGGTGCAGGCGGCGCCGGCACGGTCGAAGGTGGCGGGGCCGGGGGAGCGGATCTCGGGCGCGCACCTGGAGCTGGGCTGGGGCGGGACGCCGGTGTTCGGCGGGGTGGTGCTGGACGACTACAACCCGGATCTGCAGGGAAACGAGGCGATCCGGAAGGCGGACCAGATGCGCCGGACGCTGGGTCAGGTGCGGGCGGTGACGAAGGCGATCACGCTGCCGATCACCTCCACACCGTGGTACCTGGAGGCGCCGCACGGGGCAGGGAGCGCGGAACGGGAAGCGACAGAGCTGCTGCGCGAGAACCTATTCGGCGGGATGAGCCATTCCTGGGACGCATTGATCCGGGAAGCATGCCAGGCCATCTATTTCGGGTTCCGGGCGCCGGAGATCGTGTGGGAGGAGCGGGCGGGGCTGATCGCGATCCGGAAGGTGGCGAGCCGCAATCCGGAGCTGATCGAGCGGTGGATCTACCATCCGAACGGAGAGCTGGCGGGGTATCTCTACGGCGGCAGCCGGCCGGTGGGCGGTGGGCTGGAGCAGTGGGGCTCCTCCAGCAGCACCAGCGAGCAGGTGCCGATCCCGATCGAGAAGGTGCTGCACTTCGCCTACGACCAGGAGAACGAGAATCCGCAGGGGTTGGGGCTGTGGCGGAGCCAGTATCCGCACTGGTACTTCGTATTCGCGCTCTACAAGATCATGGGGATCGGCGCGGAGCGGAACCTGTTGGGGGTGCCGGTGGCGGAGGAGGGTGACGAAGCGCAGCCGGACGACCGGGCCTACGTGCTGCAGCAGCTCCAGTGGATGCGCGCGGCGGAAGGGAGCGCCTTCTCGCTGCCGCGGGGCTGGAAGCTGGGCTGGTTTGAGAGCGGGCGGACGCCGATGGACGCGCTGCCGCTGGTGGAGCATCACCTCCGGCAGATCGCGCTGGCAGGTCTGGCGCAGTTTTTGAACCTGGGGATGAGCGCCGGCGGGACGCAGTCGCTGGGGACGGTGCAGGCGAAGCTGTTCGAGCAGAGCGAGGACGGGGCGGCGAAGTGGATCCGGGAGACGATCGAGGATCAGCTCATCCGGCGGTGGTGCCTGCTGAACTACGGTCCGGCCCTGCGGGCGCCGCGGCTGCTGCACAAGCCGATCCGCGCGCACGACCTGCAGGGGTGGGCCAACGCGCTGAACGCACTGGGGAGCGGCGGCTGGCTCCACGCGACGCCGGACGACGAAGCGAAACTCCGGGAGGAGCTGGAGCTGCCGGAGGCGCCGCGAGAGCAGCGGGAGCGGACGCTTCGCGCCGCGGAGTGTTGGAGTGTTGGAGTAGAGGAGTGTTGGGGGGAGAAGAGCGACAATGGCGCCCCCTTGTTCAAAGGAAAAGAGACTACCGCGGTAGACGGTGGTAGGCGCTGCTTCGATGCGGCCACGGAGGTGGATCGGGCGCGGGAAGAGCGGACGGCGCAGGAGGGTGGCTTCACGTCGAGGGCGACGGCGCTGCTGGAGGGGATGCAGGAGCGGTACCTGGGGACGCTGCGGCCATTGGTGGAAGCGGCGCTCTCCACCGGAGCAGCACCGCCGGACCTGGCGGCGGTTCCGGTGCCCGGCGGTGCGGAGTACCAGGAGTTCGTGCGGGATTACCTCCGCGAAGTGTTCGAACTCGGGCGCCGGGCGCTGGCGGAGGAGACGGGGCAGGCGGCCGGCGGGGAGATTCCGGACCGGGAGCACTGGTGGTTGGAGTCCCGGGCGC
>JAJFMS010000028.1 GCA_020696885.1 Armatimonadota bacterium
CACAACCGGACCGGGGACTAACCAGCGGCTGCCGGCCTTCTTCCGGGTTAATTCGCAGCCAGGCCAGCCCGAGGCCTACTTCCCCCCGCACGTACACGTCGGAGCCATCCGTGCCGAGGTAGGGCACGGCCTCAAGCATGCGCCAGACCTGTCCGGCGTCCACGGGCCGTCCGCCCGGGTGGAAGAGCGCTGCGATGCCGCTCATAGCGACTCCAGATCGCGCATGATCCCGGCGTACAGCGCGTCCTGGTGCTCGAAGCCGTTGGGGTAGCTGAGCAGTCGCACCGGTGTCTGGGCCATCAAACGGGCGAACAGCGGGAAGAGCGCGGCCACTTCAGCAGGTGCCCGCACGGAGCTCCAGGAGAGCTGCGAAAGCAAGATCGGCATAGCCTCCATGGGAGTCAGGGGCCTGATCTCGAGCTCCGTGCGTCCGGCGGCCTTGGGATCGTAGCGATAGAGCACGTAGAGCGCGCTCAACTTCGCGGCCGACTCCAGCACCGGGAAGCGGTTGCCCACCATCAGCAGCTTCTTATTCAGCCCCTCGTAGATGTCTGGCAGCGTCTCCGTCAGGGCCAGCGCCTCGGTTACCGTTTCGGGCCACATCTTCATGATGGGCAGGCAGGGGCCCGCCATCGTACCTTCCGGGCGCAGCCGCAGCGGCAGCACGTCGTCCGACAGCAGCGCCGCGCCGCGCCGAAGGAAGCAGGCAGCCATGGTGGACTTACCCTGGCCGTGCACGCCCAGAAAGCCGGCCGTGCCGTTGTCGGTGCACACGGCGCTGGCGTGAAGGCAAGGAACTGCTCGGTGATGGAGGAGCAGCACGGCGATCTGCCCCATGATCAACATGGAAAGCACGGCGTCCTCGGCGCCCGGCTCCGGGTAGGTCACCACCTGTCGCCCGTCCCGGGAGATGTGGAAGGTCCCGATCTCGCGGTTCCAGATCCACTCCCCCTGCTCGCCGGAGCGCCGGATACATTGCGGCGAGCCATCCGAGCGGTACTTGGTGGCGAGCACGGCACCGTCCGGTGCCGCCACGGCTCCGAACGCGGCCCGCCGGACCACGCAGTCCGGGAGCACGTCGTCCAGGCCGATTACCTGCGGCACGGGCAAGCGAATCTCGCTCCGCAGCAGCAGCCCGAAGATCCGGTAGGCCGGAAGCTCCCGCGCCGCATCCGACGTATCGGCGGCGCCGTTGTAGCCCACCCGGGGCTGATAGAGGGTCGGAGTCGCTTGCATAGTAAAACTGCTGCCGCCTGCGCTCATCCCTGCGCGCTCCCCAGAACTGCGATACGCCGGTAGCTTTCCGCTCCCGCTCCGCCTACTACCAGTTCGCCCTGGCTCACCACCCAGGCGTGGGCTTTGAACGTCCGGGCGGCGTCCCGCGAGACGCCGATGTGGATCTCCGCCGGCACCCCGTACCGTCCCATCAACACCTGCGCCGCCAGCGCCTGCGTGAGGCAGGAGGCCAGCGGCACCCAGCGGCTGGCGCGCTGGATGGCCCACGCGATCTTCCGGGCGTCTACGCCGTGCCGGGGACGAGCTTCCAGCACCTCTCCGGCCAGGGTGCGCGCCAGCCGCTTGAGCGATCTGAACGGTAAGGTCCAGACGCCGATCCGGAAGAGCGCCACCCAGAACAGCGCCGCGAAGAGCAGCCTGCGCTCGGTGGGGCGCCGCTTGAGCAGCCTAAGAAGACGCCGCATGGTGGATCTCAACCAGGCGGTGCTCCGCGAGTTGCCCGAGGAGCGTGAAGACTTCTTCCTCACATCGCTCCCGGCTCACCTCGTACTCACCCAGCAGCGTGGTCACCAGTTCCCGGACAGTGACCGGCTGTGCCAGCACTCCCCAGACTCGACTGCTCACGGCATCGAGGCCGTAATAGATCCCGGTCTCCAGGTGCAAGATCGCTGTCTCGTCACCGAGGTCGCAGGCTACGGCGTCTACGGAGTGCGCCACCACCGCATCGAGCGTGGCCACGGTTGCAATCGAAGCTCTCATCAAGGTCTCCGCAAGGTAGGCCGACATCGGGGTCGGCAGCCGCTGTCCCCAGGTGGGCTAGCGTGAGGTGAAGTCAACCGTTGACTTAACAGGCGCCCCTGGCAGTGAGAACCGCCGGGATGGTTTTCAGGAGGATCACGAGGTCCCCCCAGAACGACATCGTGCGAATGTAGGCGAGATCGAGCTCTACCCAATGCTCGAAGTCCACGGAGCTGCGGCCGCCGATCTGCCAGAGACACGTGAGGCCCGGTCTCACGGCCAACCGCCCGCGCTCGCGAGCTCCGTACTTGCGCACCTCTTCGGGGATCGGGGGCCGCGGCCCCACCAGGCTCATCTCGCCCCGCAGCACGTTCAGGAATTGCGGCAGCTCGTCCAGGCTGGCCTTACGAATGAACCGCCCGACCGGCGTAATGCGCGGGTCGTTCTTGATCTTGAACACCGGCCCGGAGAGCTCGTTCAGGTGACGTACCTCTTCCAACCGCGCTTCGGCGTCCAGGTACATCGAGCGATACTTGTAACAGGTGAATAACCGCCCACCGACGCCTACTCGCGTCTGCTTGAACAGGACGGGTCCCTGGGAGGTTACTTTCACGAGGAGCGCCACCAGAAGGAAGATCGGGAACCCCAGGGTCAGGGCGATCAGGGAGACGAGTATGTCGACGGTGCGCTTGGCCACGGCGTGCGGCACGTGCACGGTAGGAATGTGGCCCAGATCCGAAAGCCGCTCTCCCTGGTTCTCCACGCCCTCGGGAAGCCACACCTCGACGGCAGGCACGTTGCTCCGATCCGTGGTATTGGTTCGCCCGTGAACTACGGCTGGCTCTTGCAGTTGCACGATCTTCTCCTGGGCAATCATTGCTGCCGAGCGCGATGAAAACGAGGTTCAGCCGAGGCTGGGTAAAAGGTATGAAATAACCCTGCAGGTCAGCGGCGCAGAATCCGAAGATACAAGCACTTCGGGGGAGACAACGATGCTGTTACTCATTGCGGGCTATGGCTTGGCCGCGATCGCGTTCTACGCCTACATCTATCTGACTGCCCAGCCGGATCCGAGCGAGTGCCGGTCCGGCTTGGACAATCAGTGTCCGGAGGCGTCGTTGCCCCTGTCGGTTCCCGCGGGCGCTGTTAACTCATCGCCTGGTGGCGAGCGCACCCCGGCTCATCTATCGGCGCCGGCCACGGCGCCCGGGCTCAGAAGATACTGAACAGGAACGCCAGCGGCCCTAACTGGCTGAGGTAAGACAGTGGGCCCCGCGGACCGCGCTGCCCGCGTGGCGGCACGTAGATGACATCGCCGGGCTCGAGGGCGAGGTCCTTCGCCTTCACGTCTTCCGGCTTCAGGACGAGGTTCTGCAGGTTGACAATCGTCGGCGCCTGTCCACTGCGGATCACCTGAACCTTCTTCAAGTCCGCGGAGGACGGGTTGAGGGCGGCGGCAATGTCCGCCCCTCCCTGCGTGAAGAACTCGCGGATCGTCTGGCCAGGCTTGAGCGGCATCGGGCCGTATTTCGGCACCGCTCCGATCAGGAGCACCCGGTCCCGCTGCTCGGGGATGAACACCTCGTCGCCGGCCAGCAGCACGAGCTTGCCGTCGAAGCCCTTTTTCTGCTCCTCCACCAGGTCGATTACCCGCACCCGGTCTCCGCGCTGCAACTGCACCTGGGTGGGGTCGGCGGAGGGGGCGAGCTTGCCGGCGGTCTCGATCAGGTCGATCAGCTCCATGTCGGCCTGGAACGGGTAGCGGCCCGGGTTTACCACGTTGCCGCGGATCCGCACCTGCGGCTCCCGCACCACCGGGGTCGGCGCCACGGCGAGCAGTGGGATCTCCACCGTCTCGCCGGGCCGCAGCACCACATTACGGGCCGGGTCGGCGAGCTTCTCCGGGCTGGAGAGATCCACCACCGTCCGGGTCAGGTCGGCGTGCCGGATCACGATGGCGCCGAGGTCCGCTTCCCGCGTCACCCCACCTACCAGGTCTACCGCGGACCAGAGCCGGAGCTCGCCTTCCAGCTCCACCACGCCGGGCTGCGCCACGGCTCCGCGGACGAAGGCGGTGCGGATCGGCCGAGTCGGCACCTCTACCGAGTCCCCGTCCTTCAGGAGCCCGTTGTACATCGGGTTGGAGATGCGCTCGGGAGTGGAGAGGTCTACGGAAGTGCGGGTCAGGTCGCGGTGCAGAATCCCGATGCGGCTGAGGTCCGCGCCCCGGGTGACGCCGCCGGCCAGCTCCAGCGCTTTGTAAACCCGCAGGCCTTCTTCCAGCGGCACCGGCCCGACCCGGGCTACGGCGCCCGCCAGGGTGATGGTGCCCTGCACCGCCGCCGTGGTCGGGGCGATCAAGGTGAGGCTGGCGCTGACCTTCGGGGAAACGAGCTTTTCGGAGAGAGCCTTCTTGACCTGCTCTTCCAGCTCCGGAAGGGTGAGGCCCACCACGCGGAACGCGCCCACGCTCTTCAGGTAGAGCATTCCGTCCGGCAGGATCACCCCGCCGCTATCGTACGCTCGCTGCGGGGTCACGGAGATGGAGACCTGGTCGCCGGCTCGCAGGCGGTAGAGCTCCTGGCGCTTCGCCTCGGGCGCCTGCGCCCATGCCTGGCCCGCCACCACGAGAAGCAGCAGGGCGAGGACCCAGCCGATCCCCAGAAAGCGGACACGCGTCGCTGGCACCATGCTCTCCATCCTTCTCCATCCCTGGTAGCTGTCCGGCCGCCTCCGATCAGGCTGCGGTCCCGGCCCCGAGGCTCGGGGTTCGTGACCCCTAACCTTCAGCGCCAGACGGGGCCGTGCAAAGCACACCTACGGCATGGCCGCCGGCTTACCCGTGAACAGGGCCCCTTGCTGCTGGCATCGGTGACCCGGGAGGAGCCGGGAAAGGCAGGAGAATAGGGAGAGTAGGCAACGCCTTGGGGGGCTATGAGTTGCTTGCAAGAGAGAACACGGGCCACCCTCTCCGGGCGGGGGTTCGCCGTTAAGGTAGGCAGTCGCCGCGATCGAACGCCGCACGAGGCGGCTGGCGTGTTCGATGACGGGCCACCGTCCTCGGGAGCGGGGGTTCGCCGTTAACCCGAGTAAGTGCACTGTAGCCAGCGCCGGGTGCCCCACGGGCGGATCGCGCGTTCGATAACGGTCACCCGTCTCCGGGAGCGTGGTGCGCCGTTAAGATAGGCGATCACCGGGATCGAATGCCGCACGAGACAGCAGCCTACGGCGTTCTTCTGGTTCGCAATCCGTCGATTGCGGCGATGAAGGACCGGGAGAGCGTTGGACCGCTACGGGATCCGCGGCGAGGGGAGCGGACCGTCGGAAGGGCGCAGGAGCGTGGACAGCAGGCGCTCCAGCTCCTGGGGGTCGACCGGCTTGGTGAGGTGATAATCGAAGCCGGCTTCTCGGGCGCGCTGCCGATCCGATTCCTGACCGTAGCCGGTCAGCGCGACGAGCAGCGTGCCACGGAGCGTGGGGTCGGCGCGCAGCCGCCGGGCGACTTCGTAGCCATCCATCTCCGGCAGCCCGATGTCCAGCAACACCAGGTCGGGGCGGGCGGCGGCGGCGGCGGCCAGGGCCAGGGAGCCGCTGTGGGCGAGCCGCACTTCATAACCCCACAGCTCCAGGACCTCCGCCAGGGTAACCGCCGCGGCCACGTTGTCTTCCACCAGGAGGATCTCCGCGGCCCTGCCGCCGTGGGCGGAGGGGATCGTGCCGGCTGGTTCCGGGAGGGCTGCGGCCGGTGGCTCTCCGAGCGGCAGGAGCACTCTAAACTCGCTTCCCCGGCCCAACCCGGCGCTGTGCGCCTCCACGCTGCCCCCGTGAAGCTCCACCAGGCGCCGGACCATCGTCAGGCCAATCCCCAGACCGCCGCTCGCAGGTCCCTGCGAGCGATCGAGCTGGAAGAAAAGATCGAAGATGTGCAGGAGTCCTTCGGGGCTGATCCCGATCCCGGTGTCCCGCACGCGGATCACGGCGACGCCGACCCCGGATGAGGCTCCGGCGCCCGTTTCACGGGGAATGGTCTCCAACGAGATCCACACCCGCCCCCCGGGCGCCATGTATTTGACTGCGTTCTGAACCAGGTTGGTGATCACCTGTTCCAGCCGCACCGAATCCGCGTCTACCCATGTGGCCTCCGCAGGCAGATCCAGCGAAAGCTGGTGGTGTTTGAGCTCCAGCATGGAGCGGCTTGCCGCCACGGCGTAATGAATCGTCGAAACTACGTCCACCGGCTCCAGGCGCAGGCTGATCTGGCCCCGCGTGATGCGGGACACGTCCAGCAAGTCGTCAAGCAGCCGCGCCAGGTGGCGCATCTGCCGCTGGAGGAGCGCGCAGGTTTCGTGGGTCTCGGTGTCCTGGGGAGCGGCTCGCTGCTCCAGCAGATAGATGCCGGTACGGATGGCCGCGAGAGGATTGCGGAGCTCATGGGACAGCATGGCGAGGAACTCGTCCTTGGCCCGATCCGCCTGCTCCAGAGTCTCGGACCGCTCGTCTTCACGCAAGGCGGCGATGAGGAGCTGCTGATTAACGCGCAGCAGCTCTCCCGCGCGCTCATCGGCAGCCTGCCGGCGCTCGGTGGTTTCGCTGGCCTGGGAGGCCACTCCCTCCAGCCCCAGCAGCGGCCAGGCCACATAGCTCCAGTAGGCCGGGGGGCGATCGGAGCCGGCACTACTCAGATCGGCGAGGCTCTCGGCGGCGCCGTTGACGAAGACCCGGTCCAGAAGGCTCCGGGCAGCCGCGGTCTGGTCGTCAGGGCACACGTCGGCGAAGGGGCGCCCGAGGAGCTCGGCGGCCGTCCGGCCGTAGAGGCGGCAGAAGGCGGGATTCACGTACCGCAGCACGTGAGAGGCGCTTTCGCTCACCGCAATCGCCATCGGAGAGGCCTCGGCCATGGCCAGCGCCAGGCGGAGGCTGTCGTCCTTCGGGTCGCTCATGGCTTTGCCCCCGCGCCCCCTGGCGTTCCGGCCCCCCCGCCGTCGGGTCGATCGTTCCACAACGTTTCGTCTACGGACCGGGACGGCTGTGGAGCCGGGCGGTAGCGGTCGCTGCCCCCGGGGGCCCGAACTACGTGTTCCAGCGCCACCAGCCGGGCCAGCTGCGTGCGCAGCGGTCCGCGCCGCAGCCCGGACCGCTGCGCGAGCTCCGGCAGGGACAGCTCCCGCTCGGCGATCAGGATCTCCAGCACCGCCTCCTCGGAGAGGGTGAGGCCCCGCCGCACCCGTGCCAGCCGGCGAGGCGCCCCGGTGAGAATCCCCTGGTAGTCATGCAGGGTCTGGCCCACCATGATGCCGTTGGGAGTCACCTCGTAGAGACGCAGGTCCGGACTGTGGCCGCCGCGCCGCGTCTTCACCACCATTATCACCTTGCGGAGCTGGCCTTCCAGCTCCACGAAGCGCTGCAGGATGATGTCGTCCGTGAGGAAGGAGATCTGGTGCGGGCTGAACCGCAGCTCGTGAAACGAGTCCGTCACTTCCACGGTGCTAAGCACGGAGATCCCTCGTCCGGTGAGCGCGCCGAGCAGCCGGTAGAGCGACTCGCGGAAGTCTTCCCGGTACGGGGGCGCCAGCGCCAGCTCGAAGCCGTGCAGGGAGTCGATTACCACGCGCTTGGCGCCTAGCTGCTCGACGGAATCGAGCAGGGCCTGCAGCGTCTCGTCTACGGAGAGGTCCAGCGGCCGCAGGTAGAGGACCTGGAGCAGCCCCTTCCGGATCATCTCCTTCATCTCCACGCCCAGGGTCTCGGCCCGTGAGATGTACTCCGTCGGGTGCTCTTCGAAAACGGCGATCACGCCCGGCTCGTTCTGCTTGACCCCTTCGGCAATGAACTGGGTGCAGAGAGCCGTTTTGCCCGACCCCGCGGGCCCCGCCACCAGAGCGGAGTCGCCGGCCGGAAAGCCGCCCCCCAGCATTTCGTCCAGCCCGGGGATGCCGGTGGAGACCCGCCGGTTCGACCGCTCGACCGGGGGCTTGGGGGCCAGGCCGAAGGTGCGGGGGAACACCTGGATCCCGGCATCGCTCATCCGGAACGTGTGCAGGCCCGGGATGGAAGCCTGTCCGCGGAGTTTCACCACCTGGAAGCGGCGTACCACGGAATGGCGCTCCACGGTCTGGGTCAGCCAGAAGAGACCATCCGCCACCGTGAACACCGGGTTATCCCGCACCTCGCCCAACTCGTATTCGCCCACCAGGAACGTGGTGGCTTCCCAACTGGTGAGGTGCAGCGCCAGGCGCTGCACGAAGGACTGCAGCTCCAATTCGCCTTCGGGCGCCGAGGACATCTTGCGGATCATGGTGCGGAAGGAGTCCACGACCACGATACTCGGATTAGTGGTTTCCACTTCCCGGACGATCCGCTCCAGGACGCCGCCCAGGCCGTGCTGCATCACTTCGTCGCTGAGGTTGAGGAAGCGGATCGAGTGCTCCGCCTTCTCGAAGTCGAAGAACTCAAACTGCTGCTGATAGCGCAGCATCTTCAGGGGCGGCTCCCCCAGCACCGTGAAGTAGAGGGCCGGTCGCTCGGGTGAGGCGCGGGTGAACAAAATCTGCTGGGCCAGCGTGGTCTTGCCGGAGCCGGGCGCCCCGGCGAGGACGTTGAACGAGAACTCGGGAAGCCCGCCCCCGAGCACCACGTCCAGACCAGGCACCCCGGTGGGGAGCTGGTTGATCGCGACACTTCCGCGCTTCTTCATACTTCGTCTTCCTCTACGCCAAAGTCCGCGTCCGTCACCAGAAGATCCGGCCAGGCGCTGCTTACGAGCTGCCGGGTGATCTCCGGTCCCACCACGGCCCGGAGCAACCCGATGAACTGAGCCAGAATTGCCGCACACCCGGACGCTCTTTCGGCAGCTTCCTGGGCCAGGAGCGCCACTTCCAGCCCGGAGAGTAAACCCGCTGGGTCTACCGTTACCCCATTCAACCAGGGGGCCTCGCCGGTGGCCCGCGCCAGAGCGCGGGCGGAAAGCGCTCGGAATCCCTCCTGCCCGACCAGGGGCGAGAGCCGGGCGCTCAGGGCACGGCATCGCTGCTGGAGCACGTCCCCCGGGGCGGATGAAGCCGTGTCGTCGCCCGGCGCATCGTTCCGCAGCGAACGGTGCGCAAGTTTTACGACTCGTGGGAGGGCTTTCGGCATGGGGCTCTGGATTCTCCGGCAACCTGAAGACCAATAATCTAGTATGGATGGTTCTGTCTGAGATCGTTCACTCCCGCAGCCGCCTCTGCGGGTCATTATGGGTCCATCGACCTGCCAATGGGGGATCAGCGAGCTGAGCGACGATGCTCAGCGGCGCTCCTCAGGGGGTTGGGGCGGCGATCCCCCCGGGGGACACAGCAGGGCGAAGAACAGGCTCTCCAGCTCATGCGGGTCGACCGGCTTGGTGAGGTGATGATCGAAGCCGGCTTCTTGAGAGCGCTCGCGATCGTCCGCAGACCCGTAGCCGGTAAAAGCCACCAGGCGGACGCCGTTCAGCGCGGGCTCCGCCCGGAGTCGCCGCGCCACCTCGTAGCCGTCCAGCCCCGGAAGCCCGATATCGAGGAGGATGATCTGCGGGCGGTACTCCCGGGCGAGCTCGATGGCGGAGAGCCCATCGTACGCGCAGCGCACTGCATAGCCCCAGTCCACCCCCAGATCCGCCAGGGTGTCCGCGCTGTCGTGGTTGTCGTCCACCACCAGCAGCCGGGGACGCGGGAGCGCCGGAGCCGCGGCTGCCGCCGGCATCTCCACCGGAGCCGCGTCCTCCGGGGACGGCAGCGTGTTCTTCAGCAGCGGCAGCCGCACCACGAACTCGCTGCCGCGCCCCACTCCCTCGCTCTGCGCTTCCACGGTGCCGCCGTGCAGCGCTACCAGGCTGAACACGAGCATCAGGCCGATCCCCAGCCCGCCCTGGCTCCGGTCCAGCGTGCGGTCTCCCTGCGTGAACAGCTCGAAGATCCGTGGCAGCAGTTCCGGCGAAATGCCCATCCCATTGTCGATCACCCGCACCACCGCCGTATTCGCTTCGGCCTCCAGAACCACCCGGATCGTCCCCCCGAGATCGGTGTACTTGCTCGCGTTGTTGAGCAGGTTGGAGAGGATCTGCTCCAGGCGCACCGGGTCGCCATCCACGATGAGCGGCTTCGCCGGTCCCACATAGGTAAGCACCTGGCGCCGCAGCTCGAATGCCAGCGCAGCCGTGGAGACCACCTGCTCGATGAGCTTGCCTAAATCCAGGGGGAGGCGGCGCAGCGTCACCTTTCCCTGGGTCGCCCGGGACACTTCCAGCAGGTCTTCCAGCAGGTGCCCCAACTGGCGGCTCTGGCGGTCGATCAGCTCGCACTGCCGCTCCAGGGTTGGATCACCGGTGACGCGGCGGGTCAGGATCTCGTTGGCAAAGATGATCGGCGCCAGCGGGTTGCGCAGCTCGTGCGCCAGCATGGCCAGGAACTCGTTCCTCCGGAGGTCGGCCGCCGCCAGCTCTTCCAGGCGGCGTTGGAGCAGGCCGTCCAGCGCGCGCCGGGCGGTGATGTCTTCGATAGCGAGCAGGATCTGGGTGCCGGCGTCCGGCTCCGCGGGGAGCCGCCGTGCGTTGAGCCGCATGGTTTTCGCTCCGATGCTTTCGAACTCGCGCTCCACGAGCAGATCCTCGAACGGGGTATCGTGCTGCAGCAGCTCCCCGAGGCGCTGGCGGAGCTCCGGATGGTCCCACTGACCGCGTCCGAGCTCAAAGAGCAGGCGGCCTTCGGTCTCCTCGGCGGTGACGCGAAAGGTCTCGCGAAAGAACCGGTTCGCGGTGCGGACCCGCAGCTCGTGGTCGAGCACCAGCAGCGGCTCGCGCACGGTGGCGACGATCGCCTCCGAATACTGCTGCGCCCGCTTCAGCCGGTCCACGTCCACGAAGACGAGGACCGCGCCTTCGATGGTCTGCTCCTGCGAGCGATAGGGCCGCAGGCGCAGGGAGTACCACCGCCCGTGTCGCTGGACCTCCACCTCCTGGCCGGCCTGGGAGTGCATGACCTGCAGCACCAGGGGCTCGAGGTTTACGGGCAGGGAGAGGTTGACGTCGCTGATCGGCCGGCCCACGTCCGCGGGGATGAGGTTCAGCACGTCGCCGGCCAGGGGGCTGTACCGGCGGATCCGCAGGTCCCGGCTGAGGATGATGATCGGCACCTCCACGCTCTCGAGCAGGTTGGCCCAGTCCGTGCTGATCCGGTGCAGGTCCTGGTTGCGGGCGTGGAGCTCATCGTTGACGGTGGTCAGCTCTTCGTTGGTGGCCTGGATCTCTTCCTTGGAGGTCTCCAGCTCCTCATTGATGCTCTGCAGCTCCTCGTTGGCGGACTGCGACTCCTCGCCCGCGGATTGGAGCTCTTCGTTGAACGCCTGCTCCTGCTCGATCATTGCCTGCAGGTAGTCACGCGTGCCCTCCAGCTCTTGCGTGAGCCGGAGGTTCGATGACGAAGTGGTCTCGAACAAGATCAGGAAGCCGGCCGGCTTCGCCGGTCCCCGCGGCACGCGCACGACCTCCAGGCTGATCGGGTTCGCGCCCGTATCGGAGCGCGTGCGCAAGCCTTCCTGCCGGATCACGCCATCGTGAAGCCGCGCCTTCTGGAGCGCCGTGCGCAGCGCGATGAGCAGCCCCGGACGGGCCATCCGCAGGACGTTCAGCGTGGCCTTTCCCGGCAGCGACGCCAGGTAGGGGCTGGTATCCCCCCAGAACTGCAGGATTTCCAGGTCCGCATCCACCAGCACTCCCGGCGGAGCGTAGCGAGTGGCGAGGAAGCGCTCCGCCTCCCGCTGCACGTCTCCACCGCCGGCCGGAATGCTCCCGTTACGCGCCCGTACAGGTGGTGCTAGACGGCCGTCTCGGGCCGTGGAGGGAAACCGGCTCACCGTTAACCGCGCCGCGCCGCCGGGCTTTCGGGTATAGAACCGGTACCGGGCGTCCTCAATCTCGAACAGGTCCCGGCAGGTGCCGGTAGTCTCCGACTTTCCCAGCAGGAGGAAGCCCCCAGGATGGAGCGCGTACTGTAGGACGGACAGCACCTGCTCCTGGAGGGCCGGCTCCAGGTAGATCAGCAGGTTCCGGCAGCTCACCAGGTCCATCCGGGAAAACGGCGGATCGGCCAGGACGTTGTGGGGCGCGAAGACGCAGCTATCCCGGATGGAGCGGTTGACGTGGTAGCTGCCGTTTACGTAGCTGAAGAAGCGCCGCAGCCGCTCCGGCGACACATCCTGGGCGATGCTCGGCGGGTAGACGCCAGTGCGGGCCTTCTCGATCATCCGGGCGCTCAGGTCGCTGGCGAAGACCTGCACCGGCACGCGGACCGGCTGCTCCTCGGCAAACTCCGCGCAGATCATCGCCAGGGAATACGCTTCCTCTCCGGACGAGCACCCTAGCACCCAGATGCGGATCGGCTCCTGGGCCGTGCGGTCCCGGAACAGGCGAGGCAGCACGTCGGCTTTCAGGGCCTCAAAGACCTCCGGGTCCCGGAAGAACCGCGTGACATGGATCAGCATGTCCTGGTACAGGGCGTCCATCTCTGCGGGGTGGCTCTGGAGGAACGTCTCGTACTCCTTCCAGTCCCGGATGTGGTGCAGCGCCATGCGGCGGGAGATCCGGCGGCTGACGGTGCTGGCCTTGTACCGGGCGAACTCCACACCCGTGTTCTCGCTCAGCCGAAGGACGATCCGGCCGAGCCAGCGCAATTCAGCCCGGGCCGCCGCCCCGTCGGCGGGCTCCGGCGCCGTGAGGGGGTGCTGCGCGATCCGTACCAACTCCTGGGCGATGCCCTCCGGCGGCAGTACGAAGTCCACGCACCCGGTGGCCACGGCGCTGCGCGGCATGCTGTCTTGCTGGGCGGTATGGTCCTGCGCGAAGGTGAGGCCGCCCTCGGCTTTGATCTCCGCCAGCCCCTGGGTGCCGTCATTGGCGGTGCCCGAGAGGATGACGCCGATGGCGCAGTGGGCCTGATCTTCCGCCAGCGAGCGAAAGAACTGATCGATCGGCCGATGCTGCCCGCGGATCGCCGTCCGGGGGACCAGTTCCAGGACCCCGTGAGTCACACACATATCCCGACCGGGGGGGATGATGTAGACGTGGTTCGGCTGCACGAGCGGCTCGCCCTGCACCTGGGCCACCGGCATGCTGGTGGCCCGGCCCAGGATCTCGGGGAGCATGCTCACCCGGTCCGGCGACAGGTGCTGCACCAGGACAAACGCCATGCCGGTGTCTGTGGGGAGCGCCTGGAGCAGTTGGGTAAAGGCTTCCAACCCGCCGGCTGAGGCCCCGATCCCCACGATCGGGAAGGTGGGCTGATACGCCCGCTCCGAAGGACTTTCCTCGACCCCGGGCGCCGGCGATGGCGGGGGCTTGGATCGAGTCTGGGGCTTCGGTCTCTTCGCAGCCATCGGAGTTCCTCCGGATGTGGGGTTGCCCCCCTGCCCCCTTCGGCGTTGCTCGTCTAAGACGACCCGCTCGCGCGCCGCCGCGTTGGGGAGGTCCGCTTCAGGCTACCCGATCGGATGACCGGGCAGGTGCTGCCGACAACCTGCCGGCGCGGACCGAAATCCAGAGATTAACAATGAGTAG
>JAJFMS010000829.1 GCA_020696885.1 Armatimonadota bacterium
CGGGGTACTGGCAATTCCTTGCTCGGATTAAGCACCCTGCCGGGGAACTCCTCCCCGGGGCTGGATTGGGGAATTAACCGCAGAGGCGCAGAGAACGCAGAGAGGACAGGAAGAGAAGGAACCACCGATGCACACAGACGGACACTGATGGGGAAGAAGGAATCCCGCCTTGACCTCCGGCTCGTTGCCTTCCCATCCATCTGCGTCCATCTGCGTTTATCTGCGGCTGAACTCCCTGGCCCTCTCCGTGTTCTCCGCGTCTCTGCGGTTAATCTCGGTCACCAGCATCACTGCTGCCAGAAGCCGGCGATCGTCAGCGCGAAGCGCAGCGTCGCTTTTCGGGCGCCGGATGCCGCCGGGCGGGTGACGGTGGCTACCCAGACGCCGTTGCCTTTGTCGACCACGCCGTCAGGGCCGGGGTGCGGCCAGAGGAGGAGCACGGCGGGGTGCCGGCCCTGGTTTACCTTGCTGCTGAGCTCGATCAGCCGCTTCGGCTCCATCGCGTCGGTGGACGGATCCTCGGCGGCGGGGGAGAGGAGGAAGAACTCGCGGTGCGGCGCGGTGTCGGTGTGGTCGCCGGTGTCCGGCTGGAGGGCGAACCGCAGGGTGTAGACGCCCGGGGCCAGCCGCTGGTTGCGGTAGTCGACGAACGTCTTCGGCAGCTCCACCGCCCCGACGAGCGTGCCGGAGGGGATCCGGCGATAGGCGAGCCCGCTCCGGAGCTCCTCCCCGGTGGCCGTGACCGGGATCTCCGTGCGGAACCAGACCCGCATGATCGGCTCCGCACCCGCGCGCACCACCAGCGGCCGGGAGTCCAGGACCCGGCGATGGACCGCGGACAGGACGGGCGGCGGCGGGACCGGCTCCAGCTTTGCGGTGAGGGGCGCCTCCGCCGCGAGGAGGAGTAGGGCGAGCGCGAAGGGCATTCCAGGAAAATGGGGAAATGGGGAAATGGGGAAATGGGGAAATGGGGAAATGGGGAAGGCCGTCCTCGCCACTCCGCTAGCCGTACTTCCGGTGGCACTCCGTCGAGGACATCTTCTTCGCGCGGATCAGGCCGCCGTCCACCTTCTCTCCCAGCGGGTCCAGGTAGAGCCGCCCGGATGCGTCCTGGATGGTCGGATCGTAGCCGGTGACGTGGATATTGAAGACGAAGCCGGTCTCCGAGAGCGCTTCGAACCAGTGGATGTTGTCCTTGTGGTCCGAGATGGTGGAAAGCTCGCCGGCCTTGAAGCCGCGGTCGATGGTCGGCTTGATCAGGTAGTGCTCGGGAAGGTCCTCCACGCGGTCCCAGTGCCGGCCGCGGAAGTTGCCCTTCAGCACGATGAAGCCGGTGCACATGTTGCTGTGACCGTGCGGGACGATGGAGCGCCCCTTCTTCATGGCGAAGATCTGCTTACCGAACCGGAGCTGCGAGGGGACCCCCTCCACCTGACGCAGGTCGAAGCCGAGGCTGGCGGCCCCGTTGTCCGGCAGTCGCGTGTTCCGCTCCAGGTCCTCCAGCTTGACGGCGCGGATTAGCCCGGGAAGGTCGACGCGGCGGTAGAGCGTTTCCATCCGGCTCTGGAACTCGAGGTCCTTCAGCTTGTGGCCGTGGAGGTCGTTGCTCAGCTCGGCCAGCTCGGCGAACCACTTGCCCATGGACTCTGATCCTCTCCTCGAGCTCGACGCCGGGCGCGTACGCGCACTGCTGGGTTGCCCGCTGCCAGGAAGAACTCCTGCGAGTGCTGAAAGGGTTGGGGTCCCCAGTCCCAGCCCATCCTGTAAAAACTCTCCTGCCTCTTCGCGGTTCCCGCTACCGGCTAGCTTGTTTGCTGACCGCCCTGTGACCCGGTATAGTGGCACGAGGAGGGCGTACCATGGTGGAGTTTAACGGCGTGATGTTGCAGGGGTTCCACTGGTTCATGAAGGCCGGCTCGCCCGGGTTTCCCGGCAGCGGCGGCCGGTGCCTCTGGGAGTTCCTCCGGGACGAGGCGGACCACTACCGCGCCATCGGCGTGGATGCGGTCTGGATCCCGCCTGCCTACAAGCCGGACGCCTACCGCAGCAACAGCGTGGGCTACGACGTGAAGGACCACTTCGACCTCGGCGAGTTCCCGCTGCCGGACAATCCTACCGGCGCCACCAAGTACGGCCGGAAAGAGCAGTTGCTGCAGGCAGTCCGCGCCCTCCACGGTGACGGGAGCCGCCGGCGCATCCAGGTGTATGCGGACGTGGTGCTCAACCACAAGGCCGGCGGGGACGAGGACGACTACTGGGAAGCGATCCGGGTCACTACCAGCGACCGCACCGTGGAGCGCTGGGGGAGCGGCTTCGAGGAAGGGAAGATCGAGATCCGCTCCTGGACGAAGTTCGAGCACGCGGAGCGGAACGGAACCTACTCCCGCTTCCAGTGGCGCGCCCGGCACTTCGACAGCGTGGACACCGCCTCCCGGATCCGGCAGCGCGGCCAGGAGTTCAACGATGGCGGGAAGTACATCTACCGCTTCCTCCACAACGAGGCCGGCTTCGTGCCCGCAGACAAGATGCTGGAAGAGTGGTGCTCCCTGGAGAAGGGCAACTACGACTACCTCACCGGCTGCGACATGGATTACGGCCGGTACGATGTCCGCGAGGAGATGAAATACTGGGGCGCCTGGCTGGCGCAGGAGCTGGAGCTGGACGGCGTGCGCCTGGACGCGGTGAAGCACATCAGCGCGGACTATGTGCGAGAGTGGCTGGGCCACGTGCGGTGGAACGCCGGCCGGCCGCTCTTTGCGGTGGCGGAGTACATCTCCGGCGGCACCACGGAGCTGCACGGCTACCTCGGCCGGGTGAGCGCCCACGGCGAGCATCCGCAGCCGGTGACGCTGTTCGACTTCCCGCTGCGCTTCAAGCTGGGTGAGGCGGGTCGCCTGGGAGACCGGTATGACCTGCGGGAGTTGGAGTGCGGCACGCTCGTGGCGGAGCAGCCGGCGCTGGCCGTTACGTTCGTGGAGAACCACGACTACGAATACGGCCGCGAGCTCAACTCTCACGTGGCGGAGTGGTTCAAGCCGCTGGCATACGCCTTCATCCTGCTCCGGCAGGGCGGCTACCCCTGCCTCTTCTTTCCCGACTACTACGGCTCCGAGGACTGGTTCGAGGGGTCGACCCTCTGGCATCGGGGGCAGAAGCCGGGACGCGAGTACCTGGACCTCCTCCTGAAGCTGCGCAAGCAGTTCGCGCTGGGCGAGGAGCGGATCTACGCCGGCCCGAGCGCTACCGGTTGGGTTCGGATGGGGAACGTGCCTGGTGCAACAGGGGCGATGGCAGTGGTCCTCAACACCGCCTACGATGCGGTGCAGCCGGTGCGGATGGACACCGGGCGAGCCAACCGCCGCTTCTATCACCTGGCCACGATCCGCTGGACGGAAGGTGGGTTCCTGGTGGTGCGCAACCGGTACGACCGGTACGGCGACCAGGCCGAAGCGGTGTGGACGGACGCCAGCGGTTGGGGAGACTTCCCGGCGGACGGCGGCAGCGCGGCCATCTGGATCGAGGACGGCGTGGGGCTCACTTGAAGCCGGGCAACCGCGCTGTACTCTCGTGGGGCGAGCAAAAAAAGGCCCGGTCCTGAGCGGGACCGGGCCATTCGCTGAAAGAGAAGTCAATGATACCTTCTCATGAATAAGAATTGGCAAAAAGATACACTCTCTTCAGGCGCGGAGCAGGGTTTTGTGAGATCGACAACTTGGTGGCGTTTCGAACCACGATTTCGCAAACAACAGCGGCTGCGACAATGACGGGACGGCGAGTTGCGGGTACGATTCCAGGGGCTCGTCCGGTTTAGCGTTGCGGCAAGGTGTCTGGGCCGGGCATCCCGAACGGGAGGCAGACTGCGCGTGCAAGGACGCCGTGCAGTGTCCATTGCACAGCAGCAAGACGGGACGGTCAGTACATGTCCACGGCGATCCTCGACGAAGAGCAGCCGGGTGAGCGGTCCGAGTTCCTGCGGCAAAGCGTCGTCATCGCCATCGGTTGGCTAGCCACCAACCTGGGATTACAGATTGCGCTCCTACCGCTGAAGTTCGTGCTGAAGGACGAGGTGCAGCTAACGGCGGCGATGCTCTCCAGCTTCTTCGCCATCGGTAACTTCACCAACTATATCAAGCCCCTGGCCGGGGTGATGACGGACAGCATCCCCCTTTGCGGCACGCGGCGCCGCCACTACCTGCTGTTCAGCCTGCTTTCCACCGCGATCTTCTGGGTGCTGCTCAGCGTGGTGCCGCGGACTTACGGCTGGATGCTGCCGGTCTACGCGATCATGTACCTGGGGGTCGTGTTCACCAGCAGCACCCTGGGCGGGGTGATGGTGGAGGCCGGGAACCGGTTCCGAGCCGCCGGACGCCTCACGTCGCAGCGGATCGGGATGTTCAAGCTGGCGGAGATCGCGGGCCTGCCGCTCGGCGGTTACCTGGCCACGTTTCCGTTCCTGGTTCCGGTGCTGGCCACGGCGGTGCTGCACCTGGCCCTCATCCCCTTCCTGATGCGGCACCTCCCGCCGGAGCCGAAGGCCGGGCCGTACCACAAGTTGTGGCCGGAGGTGGTGCGCCAGGGGAAGGTGCTCCTAGGCAGCCGGACCCTGCTGAGCGCCGCGGCGATGATCTTCCTGCTGGCGGCTGCCCCGGGGCTGAACACGCCGCTGTTCTTCTACCAGAC
>JAJFMS010000029.1 GCA_020696885.1 Armatimonadota bacterium
CGGCGCCGGGAATACGTCGTGGAAAGGGCAATCACGGCGACTGCCCCGACGAAAGAATCACACGTCTGGGGTGGCTCCAGTGACGGGTCACGCGGCTAGAAGATCCTCGTCCATGAGAGGGGGATCCCGAAGATCATCTCCAGGGTGTTGACACCCAGCCCCACGTCCCGGACATGCCCGGACGTGTGCCAGGCTCCCAGGGGTGATACCGTGTTCGCGCCGCTGCGGACGGGGACGTTCGCGCCCCTTCGCGCCGTGAACGTAGCGCCCACGTCGACGGCGAAACCACTTCGCGCTGCGTAGCAGACTGAAAGGTCCACGTTGGTAACGGTGAAGCGCGCCGGCACAAAGGATCTCAGACCTTCCGAGCCGGCCCATGCACTCCGGGTGTGCAGTCGGCCGTCGGCCGCTTGATATACCTCGCCCTGGCGGTAGATCCCCAACTCGGCAGCGGCGGCACCTTCAGTACCGTGACCCACCGCGATGAGCTGGCCGTTGAACTCCGCCACCTGGGGCCAAGCCGCGCGGCCGCCGTCGATGCGTTCCCGGCTGATCAGGTGAGTTCCCCAGCGGCTGCGAGGAATGCGCTGGGCCTCCGCGATCAACTCGGCCCCCATACGGCCCGTGGCCAAGCCGTAGAGCTGCTGGCCTTCATAGTAGACGATGATGGGCTGCGGCGCGCCGGCGTTGGCTCCCCACCCGCTACGCCACAGCCCGATTCCGGCCTCGGTTATGCCGCGAAACGCCCCGAACGAGGCTCCGACAATTGCGCCGATGCCGGCGCGTCGCTTCCGTTCTTCGCTGTCCCCGCCGGATGCATAGCCGATGCCCGCGCCGACGGCCGCGTAGACACTGGTGTAGGCCAGCCCAAGTGCCAGCCGCAACTGGACCCGGGAGAGCAGGCCGCTGGGATCGGTTCGGCTAATCGGGTTGTTGCCCACGTAGGCGTAGGGGCTGGACCACTCGCCAGCAGGGTCGGGGCAGTGGAAGCGTCCGAGCGCCGGATCGTAGAGCCGGGCGCGGTAGTTGTAGCAGCCCAGCTCCATGTCGAACTCCTGACCGGTGTACAGGTACTGGAGGGGCGACTCTTTGGGGTTGGTGCTGTTGTCCGGCTGCAGCCCGCCGAACGGCAGGTAGTTGTAGTGCGCCACGTGCTTGCCGTCGCCATCGAGGACGAGGCGAGTGGACCCCAACTGGTCCCGGATCACGAAGTAGGGCTTCCCGTCCCGGAGGTACGCCGTCAGGCCGGTTGCGCCCTGGACGTACTGCACTTCCTCGGCGGAATTGCCGGTGAACTCGGCCACGGGCAGACCGCCCTGCCCGTGGACGTAGAGCCGCTTCCGGGAACCGGCCAGCTTCAGCACCCGCTGGCCCGCGCCGTTGTACCGGAGCTGCACGGTGCCGGTCGGGATCTCCACGCTGTCCGGCACCACGCGTGCCCCACTATAGGACAGGCTCCGAAGATTGAGGAGGCTGCGGAGCCGGCCGCTGGCATCGTGCTGCACCCGCTGGGCGGGCTGGCCCATGAGCGACAGCGCATCCAACCGGTTCGAACCCGGGGCGTAGCTGGGGGCGTACACCATGCCGCCGTCCCGGCGTGCCTGCAGGTTGCCGTTCGGATCGATTCCCACCGGCCCTCCATACGGGCCGGTAAACTCCCAGCGCGGCTCGAGCTGCAGGCCCGCGGCGGGGTCCGTGGAGGCCATGATGAGCCGACTGAGGGAGTTGTAAGCATACCGGTAGCGGTGGGGCTTGGGGGTCGCCAGCGAGGCTCCGGAGGTAACCGAAGTGACCGCCGCCCCCAGGTTCTCCGACCCGTACTCCAGGGTGGTCTGGAAGTAACGTTGATCTCCGGGGCCGGTATAATCGATGTCCAGCAGGCGGCCGTGGAAGTCGTACCGGTAGCGGCCCTGGATACGCCGTTCGTTCAGAAGCTCCCTCGCTACGGCGCCGTCCACGGTGTACGCGTATTCGGCAAAGCGCGCGGGCTGGCCGTCCTCTCCCACGCGCCAGAGCCGGCCTGCGGCGTTGAAAGTGTGGTAGACGGAGCGCTGTCGCTCCCCGGGGTAGTGGATCGCGATGACGCGGTCCTGCGCGTCGTAGTCATACAGCACGGACCGAGTGGTCGCATCGAAGCCCGGCACTAATTGATCCACGCGCACGGCACGGCCGTGCGTGTCGTAGAAGTACCGCTTGGTCACCACCTGGCGGTCCGGACCACAGGACTGCAGCTCGCGCAGCCGACCGTTCGCTTTCGCCGTCTCGGCGGTGCCGTCGCAGTCATAGAGCCAGCGTGTCATCCAGGTGGCCCCCGGCTCGCGGCTCGGCCAGGCCCGGTCGGCAGCGGCCTGCCGGAGCTGCTGCGGCGACCAGGCCTGGGTGAGCTCGCCGTGCTCCACGGGCCGGCCCGCGGCATCGTAGACCAGGTATTGGAACCGCTGGGGGGACTGGGCCGCGCCCGCCGCATCCATGTAGAACCGAAGCCGGCCGACGGGGTCGCCGATCCGCAAGAGGGTCCCGGAGTCGGGATCGCGGCGCTCGTCCGGGTGACCCAGGAAGTCCACGTGCGTGGCGGTGGTCCCGGACTCACCCAGGTCCGGGAACGCCGGGTTCTGCCGGTTCGGGAGCGAGGTGATCATCCACTCCCCGCTAGGGTCCCGGCGGCTCCGGTAACTGGTGGCCGTGCGCTCGGGCCCGATGCCGATCGCGCTGGCGATCCGGTTGCCGGCGCGATCGAAGATCTCGACGTGCGGGTTGATCTGGCCGGGACCCAGCGGGAGGTAGCGCGTTACGGAGCGGTAGGCGTCCGTCTGTGGGAGACCGACCTGCTGGTACAGCCACTTCGCGTCCGCGGTGCGCGAATAGTCCATCCGCACGGTAAGCCCGCCGCCCGGCGCAAACCGTTTCCCCGGGTTGCACTGCTCCAGCGCGCGGGCCAGCGGGCTGCGCTCGGAGACCTGCCGGGTGCAGGCAAAGTACGCGTCGTCAGGGGAGCCGGCGACCTCGGGAATGCTCCGGAAATAAAGCGAGACCTCCCCATGAAGCCGACCGGACGTCCAATCGTACGCGGTGACGAGTCCGGGTTGATACTGAGCCGACCAGCCGATGGGGGCTGGTTTCGTGTGCACCGCGGCCTGTCCCCAGCCATCGTAGATCGTCTGCGCGGCGATCAGACCGGTTCCGTTCGGGTGCATCGTCTGCAGTTGGATTTCCCGGCCCAGGCCGTCCGCGTAGGCCAGCGTGAGGACCGGTGAGACCATCGTGGCGACGTGCCGGACCTCGCAGGGCGCAGTGGAGTTGGGAGCCGAGCGCAGGGTAAACGCGCCGGGCTCGGTGATCTCCTGGCGGAGCAGCAGGCGTGCGCCGGCAAACAACAGCAGCTGGTTTCCGATGACGGCCACCAGGAACTCATAGCTGCCCGGATCACCCTTGAACTGCCAGTTCCGGCCGGATCGGTCGATCAGGCGGATCAGGCCCTGCTCAAATTCGAGCGTGGCGCTGCCGTTCAGGATCTGCAGCCTGGCGTCCGCACCGTGGCGCACCGTGAAGCGGAGCGCGGTGCCCGTGGGAGTGGCCAGGGAGCGGGGCCGGCCGGGGGTCTCGAAGGGACCGGATAGGAGCGGAACCCCCTCCCCTCCCCGGATGAGCCAGGGACCGGGACCCGTGTACCGTCCCCCGTCCTGCGAGGAAACCATCAGCCGGATGTTGGGGCGGAGATCCGCGCGGTCGTTTTCCGGGAGGAGGGCCGCGTGCAGGGCGCGCGCGAGCTGGGACGCGTACGTACGGGTATACATCCGCAGCGGCTGCTCGCCCGGCCCGGTTTCGATGATGGCCTCGTGCGCGTCGTTGTACGCGGTCCGGCGGATGTTGCCGAGCTGGTCCTGGTGGGACAGCGGGAGCCCGGTGTCCGGGTCGTAGACAGTGGCGCTGAAGCCGGCATCCACCGGTCGAAAGTGAATGCAGTCGATGTTTCCGTCACAGCGGACGAACGGCGCTGCGTCCGGCGTGGGCGACGTCACCGTGTGCTCCACGTAGCGCCAGGTGGGCGCCGCGGGGATCGTCCGGGCGTTCGCACCAAACCCGATGGCCGCACCGGCGCCCCCCTCGCGCGTTTGGATCCAGGCGCCGACCACGTAACCGATCCCGGGTCGGGGCGAGAACCGCCCCGGGCGCACCGAAGCGGTGGACCCCGCCAGCCGGCCGGTGCCGGTGCGTCCTCCGCCCAGCGGCTCGTGCGTACCGGTGAGCTGCCAGCCCTCTTTCCGCTCGATCTGGCTGAACCCCAGGTAGCCGGCCTGGGCCTCGCTAACGCTGGCGCCCGCAAACGACGCCAGCGCGTAGCGATACTCCGTGTCGTAAACAGTCGAAGTGACCCGTCCGTCCGCATCCACGGTCTCGGTAACGATGCCCCTGGGCATTTGCCCCACGGCGCGCAGCGTCCGCAGCCAGTGCTCGGGGGGTGGCTCGCCGGACCGCTGCAGCATGGGCGCGTCGGCATTGCGCGCCACGAAGGCGCTGCGGGCTCCCCACACCGGATACCGCAGGTTGAACCAGCGGTCCGGATCTCCCGATAACTCCGGCCCCAACCGGGACCATTGGTAGCCGGTGGCCTCCACCAGGCGCTGGTTCACGGTGGTCCGCGTCTCCGCAAGCGCGGTCAGGAGGTTCTGCCGCTCCAGGTCCGGATGCAACGCCCAGGCATAACGGTAGGAGACGAGGCGGTGCTCCTCCTCGCCCGCGAGGTTCTTGTGGGAGGTGTAGACCTCCAGCGGCAGGCCCCTGGTCTCGTCCGGGAAGCTGGACATCACCGTGGTGAGCATCCCATCAGCTAGCGTCGTCTGGACGGCGCCGCGCGGTAGGAACAGGGTCTCGTTCCGGACCAGCGGCACTTTCCGCACCCACCAACGCAGCCGCTCCGAACGGGCCTCCGCCAGGTTGCCGTTCTCGCTCCGGAACGTCCGGGTGTAGTACGGGGAGCCCGCCAACACCGGGTAGAGCATCGAGTCGCTGTCCTTCACCTCCAGCGGGTTCCCGCCGCCGGTGTAGAAGAAATGTTCGGTGCAGCCGTTGCGCAGGTCCGGCGATGCGGAGGGGCCGCTGGGGATCACCGTGGTCTTGTTGAACAGCGCGTCGCTGCCGGAGGGCTGCGCCAGGCCGTTCTCAAACCGGTAGTGCGTGTAGGACACGCTCATTCCGTCGTTCACCGCCTCGGACGCGGCGACGTAGGTGGTCAGCGGCCCGGTGCAAGCATCGTTGATTACGCGATAGAGGTGGAGCCGCGTGGCGTCCCCGAGCTTGCCGGCGCAGTAGGTGACGAAGATGTCCGCGCCGATCAGCTCGGACTGATCGTCACTATGGCGGGTGAGCCACTCGCCGTCCGGGAGCTTGAACGGCTGTCCGAAAGTCCCGCCATTCTTGAGCAGGCGCACCCAGGGCGTGGTTTTGGGGTAGCCGGAGCGGGTTTCCGTGCGTTTCTGGGGTATGTGATCCGGGGGAGGACCCGGATAGGTCACCTCTTGCGTCTGGTTCAGTTCGGCCACATAGGTGATGAAGCTGCCCGCGGCCTGGGTGCTGTGGCGCTGAAGCCTCAGCGACTCGTCCCATTCGCCCACCCGGCGCCCCCGGTACTCGGCAACCAGGCTGCCGAGGTCATTCCACTTACCGTTCGGCTGCCGGTAATGGAGCTGGTTACCGGCGGCGAAGAACCGGTTTGCGCGTGCGGCGGCTACCTCCGGGTTCGCCAACTGGCTCATGAGCTGGTCCGTCAGCATGAACGCCAGGTCCAGCGGCAGCGCAATCTCCCAGTCCAGGGGGAGCGTGAGGACCATCTCGATCAGGTAGAGGTAGCCCCATACCTTCTCCCAGAGGGTGGGGTTGCCATCCGCGAAGCTCCCTATCCGGGCCACCCACTCGGACCGGAGGTGGTTCCACTCGTAGAACTGCGCCTTGCCGTCGTTGGTGATCGTGAAGCTGTCGATGCCGACGAAGTTGTTTTGCAGGCTGTCGTGGCTGTAATCGTTGCCGCCCCAGCGGTCGCCCAGGAAGCGGAAGGCCCACCGGCGGTTGACGCCGGAGATGAGGCCCATGGCCTTGGGCGGCACGGCGTCGATCAGCACCATGCTGCCGGCCACCACCAGCCGCGGCCGGTAGTCCGTGGAGCGATGTAGGTCCGTGGCGACGGGCAGCTCCTTGATCTCGACCACCTCGCACCGCTCGTTCCAGCGGTGGGCAAAGAACGGGTTGAACTCCCGCTCCGAAATGCCCCCACCCTGGTCGTGGGGCCTGGACGTCGATTCCCAATGATGGGTCTGGACCACCGCAAACCCGTCTCCCATCCGCACGGAGAGCTCGGTGATGCCGGAGTACGTGGTACGGGAGACGGTCTCGGCGCGATGGCTCATCGGCTGGTGCAGGGACTGCTCCGGCATGAGCCAATTTCCGCCGTGATCCAGCCGGTGGACCCGCCCGTCCGGGGCAAACGAATTGTCCGGCGTGGCGGTGATGGTGAACAGGATGTCCCCCTCCGCAGCCAGGGCAAAGCGCGTTACCCCCGCAACCTTGAGAGCCACCTCCGTCTGCGCCCAGGCGCCTCCCTCCCGGTGGAGGCGCGTCAGGCGGCCGGTGTCGGGGTCCAGCCAGGCGAAGAACCGCGCGCCGGCCGCGTACCTGCCGGCGCCGGGCAGCGCGAATGAGTGTTTCAGCCACTCGCCCCGCCGCGCCGGGTTGCGGGTGTACAGGTTGACTTGCGGATCCTGCTGGGGGGTGACGACGGCGAAGAACTCACCGCGGGTGGTCACGTCCGCGGCGACGCCGTGCTTCACGGGCAGCACAGCGAAGTCCGCCAGGGTCCAACCACCGGTCCAGGTATAGACCTGGAGGTACATCCGACCGTTATTCCCGTTCACCCCCGCCCAGAGCAAGACCACGTAGTCCGGACCGAAGTACGTGCGCGGAGAGCCCCAGTTGCCTTCCGGCGCCTGGATGACCACGTCCCGGGTGGCGCCGTCCAGCGTGACCCGGGCGTATCGGTACGAGTAGGTGGCGCCCTCGGGAACGCGATGCGCGCGTAGCGCCCCGTAAAGGGCGCCGTTGGTGGGCTCGAAGGGGTGCGCGGCGTTGTCCAGCGCCACCCGCACGCCGTCCGCTGCGTCTTCGCCGAAGTACGTGAAGCCATGCCCCAGGTCTCGGGGGCTGCCGATCGCGTCCCGAAAGGTGATCCCCTTCAGGATCCGTTTCTTGAGCTTTTCGGAGCCGAGGAAGCCATAGTCCAGGTGCACGGTGCCCTTCGTGGCGCCGGAGGGGCCATAGACGGCCAGCAGCGCCAGGTACTGGGTATCGAGGCGATCCTGATGACCGGCCTGGGCCGGCGGGAGGGCAGGCTCCTCGTACACGTCCCAGCGCGCGTACTCGGTGGGGTCCTTCTCCTGGTAGGTGAAGAGGATCGAGTCCTGCAAGGCGCCGGTGATCTTCATCAACCGGCACGCGGCGGTGTACGTCTGGCGTGGATCCGGCTGGCTCGTGTTGCCGCGCGGGCCCACCGGTTGGAGGCTCTGCCCGTAGGTGTACAGCACGCGGTCGTTTTCGGGATTCTCGCGGCAGCTCAGGTTCCAGGCGGAGGCATACCGCTGTTGGCCGGTCGGCGAGGCGCTGACGCCGATCCAGTTGCCCCAGGCCACGCTCCACTCCACGGGGTTGTTGGGCCCGAACGGGGTCTTCTCGTTACCGCCGAAGAAGAAGCGAGTGCCGTCTTCCCGGATGACCACCCACAGCTCGTATTCCTGCCGGTAGCGGATCTTCCAGTAGGGCGCATTGGCGGACGCGTAGATCTGGCCGTCGCTGTCTCCGCCGCCGTAGATCAGGGGATGCGCTCCTTCCGGCGTGAGCAGGAGGTACGTGTCGTTGTCGGGGGCGGTATCGCCGCGCGAGTCACGCAGGATCCGCTCTCCGAGGAGCGACCAGCCCAGGCCAATTCCCCCCGTAGGCGCCTCGAGACTCCACTCGCCGACCGCCTCTTCCACCGCGCTGCTGTAGCGAAGCGCCACCGACGCCCCCAGGCCGCGCAGCGGCGCGATCTCCGCCAGGGGCAGCGTGAACTCGACCCGGCCGGTGGCCAGGTTGACGGCCCCGGAGGCCGAAGCGCCTGGACGCACGGTTCCGTCCGGCGCGTACAAGACCTCCCAGGGATTCCGGTCGAGCGGGTCTCCCGCGAATAGAAAGGTGCCGTCCCACCGGCGGTTGCCGCTGTCCCGGAGCGTGCGCCCGGTGCCCTCGTCCAGCCGCCAGTGCGCTACCAGGGCCCCCTGCTGCGGATGACCGTTCACGTCTTCCCGGTGCGACCAGCGTCCGATGACCTCCGCGGAGAGCACCGTCTGCCAGACCCGCACGTTGCTCAGGCTGCCGGCCAGACTCCGGCTCCAGACGGAATCCCTGAGGGGGGACCGATCCAGGTCCACCTCGAACTCCCCGCCGAGCGTCAACGGCACGGGTCCCCAGAGCACCGGAGCGGGATCCGACCAGCTCCCGCGGGAAACCTCGATCCCGTCCCGGTACAGCACGGCGGTCCGTCCGTCGTAGGTGGCGGCGAGGTGGACCCAGGTATGCGCGCGCACCTGCGCCTCCTGTCGCCACGGCACCACGCGCTCGCCGCCAGCGGTCTGCACTTTGAGCACCGGTACGCCGCTCTCCAACTGGAGCGAGAGACCGTGCACCACATGCCCCGGGGAGCGCGGGATCGGCTTGCTCAGCAGTGTCTGGATGACCCCGGTGCCGTTCCAGCGGACCCACCCTTCGACGGTGAACGCCGTGCCTGGCTGCCACTCCGCCGCGCCGGCCACCTGAACACAGCAGCCGAACACATCGGTACCGGCGCTGTTAAGGCTGCCGTGGAATACCGGATAACGAGCAGGATCGATCATCGATGCCCCTGGCGTACCACCAAACAAGCGCCCAATCGCGCGGATGCCGCTACGCAAGCATCACATGTTCGGCAGTGTTAAACCAGTGCAACCGCGGAAGCAACCGCCTACCCGACCGCTTCCCACCCGCGCACCACGTATTGCGCGGTGAGCTCCTGCAGTAGCGCGTTGATCTGCTCCGGCGAATTAGAGACGCGGATGTCCCGCTTCAGGGCTTCCTCACGGCCGGGGCTGAAGTCGGTGACGTAGGCCACGAACGCCGGGTAATCCGGCTCGATCAGCTCCTTGTTCGTCTTCCAGAGCATCAGCTTCCGCACCAGCGTCTGGCCCTTCAGGGTCTTCCGGTACACCGCGCGATGGAGCACCTCGCTGTGCGGCAGCACCAGGGAGGCCGCGTCTCGCTCCGCCGAGGGCACCTCGATGAGGTCCGTCACCTGGCGGATCCGCACGTCCAGCGGGTTGACGCTCTTGTCCTCGCGGGCCCGGATGAACTGCGGCGAGATCGGCGCGCAGAGCGGCAGGCGCCGCACCGTGCGGTACGTCGACTCGGGAGAGTCGTAGCGCAGGACCATCCGGTCGATGGTGGCGCCGCGGGTATTCTGGTCGATGAGGTCCAGGCAGGAGATCTCGATCACCCGCTCCGGCCGCACAAGCTGGTAGGCGATCTGGTCGTTGACTTCGGCGTAGTCGCTGCGGGTGACCTCGTCCTTCAGGTCGCTCAGCCAGTTGCGCCGCTCTTCCTCGGTGAAGCCGCCGCCCACGCGCCCCAGCACCTGCAGCAGGCCTTCCTGCCGCATCACGGCGACGAGCATGTCGTGGAGCATCCCCTCGCGGTCATCCTGGCCCTCGGTGAAGCCGATGATGGCGACGTCCAGGTTGTGACGCGGCTTGATCTTGAACAGCCCGGCCTCGTCATTGCGGGCCACGAGTCCTTCCGCGCCGCCCACGGTGACCACGTCGTCGAACAGCTTCTCGATCTCGGCGCGGGAGCGGGTTCGCCACGTCTCCACCGGGTGCACGCGGTCCCCGTGCCCGAACGCCTTCTCGAGAAGGGTGAAGACCTCGCCGTACTGTTCCGGAGCCGGCTTGCCGTCCACTTCCACCAGGTCGAACGCCGCGAAGCAGAGCGTTTCCAGGTCCGAGGCGGACTCCGGCGTCCGGGCCACGCGGGCCACGTCATGGACCCGCGGGCGGCGGTCCGTGCGGCGCACGTACAGCTCCCCCGCCAGGATCGCCTGGCGGATGCCGGCACGACCCAGTTGCCCGCAGATCTCTTCCAGCACCGGCAGCCCGCAGCGCACTGTGCCGCCCGGGTTCACCAGGATCGCCTCGGAGCCGTTGCAGACGACGATGGTGAACTCGCCATCGACCTTCCGGCTGACGAAGAATTCCCCGTCCGGCATCTTGCGCTGGATGCCGCTGCGGTCCACGGCCACCATCCGCGCTGCCAGGCGGCGGCGAGCTTCCTGGGCGCGCACCTGGAACGACAGGTCCGAGAGGCTGTCGGCGAATCCGGCGCTGTAGCCGCCGAGCAGCGTCTGCAGCCGCGAGCGATCGACGAGAGTTGCGGTACTCATTGTGTGGCCTCGGTTCCAGCGGCGGGCGTCGCGGCCCGCGGTGGCGCTTTGAGCTCCATGTTGGAGAGGTGCAGGAGCAGGCAGTAGCGGTCGCCCTGGGTGCGTCCTTCGAGGAAGCCGCGGTAGGGGGTGCCGCCGAGCCCAAGCACGATCGGGTTCGTGCCGCGGGGTCCGGAGCCCACCACCATCAGGCTGCCGGATTCCTCGAGGTCTTTCGCGATGGCGAACAGGAAGTCGTAGGTGAGGCCGTTCACGTGCACGAGCTGCCGCTTGCCGGAGAAGACGAAGCGGTTGAACACCTCGTTCTTCTTCATGGTCCGGCCGGAGAGCCGGATCGGCTCCTCGGTATTCACGTTGCCGCGCACCACCTTCCGGCGCCGGCGCTCGCGCTCTGTGCCGTCCGGGTTGCGCAGCACCTCGATGTGGCGCACCTGGTTCACCGTCTCGCCGCGCGGGTCCACGTAGACTCGCGCCGTATCCCGGAGCAGTCGCCCGAACGATTCGATGTCCACCTCCGGGTCGGAGTGAATCAACAACTCGGACAGGTTTTCCAGGCCCCCGGCCAGCTCCGTGAGCGCGGGCACGTCGTGCGGGATCGTGGACCGGATCAACCGGACGTGCGTCGCCTGTCGCCCTTCGGGGTCCAACCACCGGACCTTCAGGGTCTTTCGCACGCCCTGGGACCGCACAATCGCGTCCCGGCCCTTCGTATTCGCGAGATTGAATGCACTCATTGGTTAGAACATCGAGAAATCGAGGCCGTCATCGTCCTCTTCGGTCTCATCCTCGGCCTCGGCGGCCGGCGCCGCTTGCGCCAGCCCCACGAACTCCACCCGGCTGGAGCTGCCGACCAGCAGGAACACGTTCTGGTCCGATCCCTGGAGCAGGAAGGCGGTGTC
>JAJFMS010000830.1 GCA_020696885.1 Armatimonadota bacterium
GGCCTTCCGGTCTCCGTCCCCGACCGGTTGGCCCGTGGCGTAGGTGACCAGCTTCTCCGTGACACAGCGGGCGATCTGGTCCGGTTGGGCGAGCAGCAGCTTCTTGAGCTCCGCGAGGTCCGCAAACCGGCGGCCGTCCGGCAGCGTGTCTCCCGCTTCCACCGGCTTACCCACGCCGTACTGCCAGGCGGCGAGGTAGGGCGCCAGCGGCCCGACCCGGTTCTTAACCCAGTGATCCCGGTCCGTGACGATCCGGTACCGCTCCCGCCAGCCGCCGATGGCGTCGTAGTTCTCCAGCGCGAAGCCGGGCGGGTCGATCCGCGCGTGGCAGCCGGCGCAGGCCGGGGACTCCCGGTGCTTGGAAAGCTGCTCGCGAATGGTGGTGGCGCCCCGGATATCCGGCTCGATGGCCGGCACGTTCGCCGGCGGAAGGGACGCCGGCCGGCCGAGGAGGCGGTCCAGCACCCACACCCCGCGCACGACCGGGGAGGTGGACGTGCCGTTGGCCGTGACCTTCAGGATGCTCGCCTGCGTGAGCACGCCGCCGCGGTGATACTCCGGCTTCAGCGGCACCTTCCGGAACGCCACCCCCTCCACCCCGGGGATGCCGTAATGCCTGGCGAGGCGGCCGTTCAGCATCGCGAAGTCCGAGTCCACGAAGTTCCGCACGCTCAGGTTCTCTTTGAGCAGCTCGTCAAAGAACAGGTGCGTCTCCCGCACCGACGACCACTGCAGCAGCTCCTCGTACTCCGGGTAGAGCTTCTTATCCGGAGTGGTGGCGTCGATGTTCCGCAGCCCCAGCCACTGGCCGGTGAAGTTCTCCGTAAACGCAGCGGCCCGCGGGTCCGCTAGCATCCGCTCCACCTGGGCGCGGAGCACCTCGGGGCGGTGCAGCTCGCCCTTGCGCGCCAGCGAGAACAGGGTCTCATCCGGCATCGTGCTCCAGAAGAAATACGAGAGGCGGGACGCCAGCGCGTAGTCGTCCAACGGGCCGGCGGGCTCGCGGAAGTAGAGGAACTTCGGGGAGGCAAGCACGCCCTTGATGCCCGCCCGGAGTGAGGCCTCAAAGCTTTGCCCCGACTTCAGCATGGCGTCCACGATCGCCACGTACGGCTTCTCTTCACCCGCCGCAATCGGCCGCCGGAAAGTCCGGGGCAGGAGCGCCCGCAGCAGCTTCTCCGCATCCTCCAGGGTGCCGGTCTTCGGGTCCACCTCCCCGAACACTCGCCGGTAGCTCTCCGAAGGCCACTGCTCGGGCAACGGCCCCTCGATCTCGACCCAATGGACTTTCAGCCCCGGGCCGGGATACGCCGGCATGTTCTTCTGGTTCAGGTAGACGAACGGCATGTCCACCGGACCCAGCTTGAGCGTGTCGTTCTTGGCCAGGATGCGGTGCTCGAACTCCAGGGTGGTGGGTGGGCCGGGCGGCACGTCGAGGTACCCGTGGTGCTGGATCGGGTTGCCGGTGACGTTGAAGTAGCCGAGCAGCACCGCCAGCGGCAGCGGGGAGGTCGCGTTGTGCGTGGAGGCGGAGATCCGGAACCGGTAGCGGCCGGGCGCCGGAGCGCGGAACTTCTCCAGCGAGGTGGCGGACTCGTTCTGCGGCGAGAAGAGGACCACCCCGTCCTCCTGCCGCCAGACGCGCGGCCAGAACCAGTCCGGCAGGGAGTCGTAGAGATCGAACCGCCGGGTGGTGCTCTCCAGGCGGTGCACCGGCGCGACCGCGGCATCGAGGACTGCGTCCGAGGCTTCGAGATACCGCTCGATGAGCGCGGGCGAGACGTTGAGCGCGGCGCCCACGTTGTCGAACCCGTGGGAGACCGTGTCCTCCGGCAGTATCTCCTTCACCGAGATGCGCACCGCAAACAGATCCCGGACCGTGTTCTCATACTCCACGCGGTTCAGGCGGCGCAGCACCACGCGGTCGCTGGCGGGCTGTTTCGCGGCTCCCTTCGCGGGCGCAATGGGGTGCGGTCGGGCCGGAGCCCCGGCGCGCGGCTTCTCCGCCGCATGCAGCGCAGCGGCGCCCACGAGCGTGCCCAACATTACCAGCGCCTGTGTGGAACGGTTCATCCAACCTCTCGCCTGGTGCGGATCCAGCCTCCGCCTGCGTGCCGTGTTCAGTCAGTATGTCCTGCGGGCGAGAGCCGGACTCCTCGTTCCAGGCAGGTTACCGTCGACCTGGTAACTGAATCCCCAGCACCACGTCTTTACATCGTACCCACGGACACCGGGAGAGGCTGATCATGGCGGAAGCGCCCAACGGCAGACGACGTTTCTTGAAGACGACGGCAGCCGCCGCAGCGGGGCTCTGTCCGCCGCTACTGGACCTCGCCGGCGCGGCCCCGGCAGCGGCCGCCGACGCAGCCCTGACCCCGGGCGAGGTGATCCGGCTGAGCTTCCCGGACCTGCCACGCACGCTCCGGGCGGTGAACGACCCGGCCGCCACCGGCCCAACCGCCATCTCCGTCCGGTTGCCGGACAACTACTCGAAGGACCGCGCCTTCCCCCTGTTCGTCTTTCTCCACGGCGGCCAGGGCAGCACCGGCTCCGAGGTCGGCCTGCCGATCGGCATCGTCGGCAAGAACGACTACGTCGTGGCCACGTTCCCCCTCTTCAAAAAGGAGATCAACCGGGACGAGCAGTGGGGAGGCGTGGGCATCGACTTCCTCGACTACCCCACGCTGTCTGGCGCCTACAAGACCTTCCTGGACCAGCTCCGGAAGACGATCCCGAACATTGATGCCCAGACCAGCGTGCTGGGCGGCTACTCCAACGGAGGCAATGCCCTCGGGGTGCTGCTCTCGGCCCTCGACCCCACGCTCCTGAAGTCGTTCAAGCGGTTCTTCTTCATCGATTCTGGAGTCGATTGGACCGGCTACGCCCGCTACAAGAGCCTGGGCGAGCACGACATCCTGTTCGTGGTGGGCGGCGGAACAGCCGACGCTCCCGAATGGTGGCGTCCCCCGATGCTGTCCCGCGTGGCCTATTTCCAGGAGATCGCCAGGCGCTACGGCGTCTCCCGCTGGCAGGTCAAGGTCGTGGACGGCGCCACCCACGGGGACCTCCCCGAGTTCTTCCCGCACGTCCGGCGCTGGGCGACCGGCAAGGTCGATGCCGGCAAGGCCAACGGAGGCTGAACCCTTGCCTTACGGTTGCCGTCTCCGCTAGACCGCAGGCCGTGAACGACCTGCCTATCCGACCAAACGTCCCTCTGGGGGC
>JAJFMS010000831.1 GCA_020696885.1 Armatimonadota bacterium
CTGCGGTGGCTTCGTGCGTTCACAAACCGACCGTGAGATTACCAGGAGTCCGGCTGCTTCAGCCGGCTGGTTTTCGCCAGGCCACAGGTAAATACCGGCCCGCTGGATCGCGGGACCCCTGGCAATCTCACGGCAGCGCTTCGTGGTCCCCACGCTAAGCTGTCGCTAACCTCGAATCAGCGGACTGGATTTCGCCAGACCAGAGACAGATACCCGGCCCGCTGGATTGCGGGACTCCTGGTAATCGGGCGGGAGCGGTTCGTGGCTTTCGGGGGCCGCTCGCAGCGCTGACCGAGTGCGGCGGCGTCATCCGGTAGTGCGTGCCCGAATGACTTCGGGACTCCGGGTCAACCAGGCGCTGACGGCCGCCGTAACCGGGGCGGCATTCCTAGCCACCAGCCACTAGCCACCAATCACTAACCGCTATCCCTGAACCACCTGTTGCTGGATCAGCTCATCGTCGGGGAGGTTCAGCACGTCCTCGCCGTTTACCGGCTGGGTGTCTTGCTGGTTCCGGCGGACGCCGGAGGGCGGAGCGTCAGGCTCCAGGCGGTCGTCTTCTTCCATGCTGGCGGGTGCCCAGCGCTGTCCCCGCTCTTCCTGCGGAATCGGTTCGCTCATCGGTTCTCCCTCCGTTAGATCGCTGCTGCGGACACCCCCTGCTTACCCGGCGCTCACGGAAGTTCACACCCGAACCGGCAGAAATGGCGGTGACCCGGGGCCTCACGGCCCCGGGTCACCGGTTTTGCGGCGCGGCGGGTGGTTAGCGCTGCCGCGGGATCTCGGAGAGCACCGGCACGAACTCGTCGCTGGGGAGGCCGCGCACGAACTGCTTCACGCTCTTCGCCACGCCCTGGCCGTCGAGGCCCAGGATCTCCAGCAGCGTCTCGCGCTTGCCGTGCTCGATGAACTGGTCCGGCAGGCCCAGGCGGAGCACCGGCACGCAGCAACCGTGGTCCTGGAGCATCTCCAGCACCGCGCTGCCGAACCCACCCTGGCGCACGCCGTCTTCCACCGTCACCACGCGGCGGCAGCGGCGGGCGGCCTCCAGGATCAGCTCGCTGTCCAGCGGCTTCACGAAGCGGGCGTTGATCACGGTGGCCTGGATGCCGTCGGCTTCCAGCAGCGCGGCCGCTTGGAGAGCGGAGCCGACGCCGTAGCCGTAGCCGACGATCGCCACGTCATCGCCTTCGCGGAGCGACTCGCCCACGCCGATCGGCAGCGGCTCCGGGGTTTCGGCGAGCGCCGCGCCCGGACCGGAGCCGCGGGAGTAGCGCACCCCGATCGGGCCGTTGTGGCGGAACGCGGTGGCCAGCATCTGCTGGAGCTCGGCCTCGTCCTTCGGCGCCATCGCCACCATGTTCGGCAGCGAGCGCATGTAGGCGATGTCGAACACGCCCTGGTGCGTGGGCCCGTCGTCCCCTACCAGGCCGCCCCGGTCGATGGCGAACACCACCGGGAAGTTCATGATGCAGACGTCGTGGATGATCTGATCGTAGGCGCGCTGCAGGAACGTGCTGTAGATGGCGCAGACCGGCCGCAGCCCGGCGGCGGCGAGGCCGGCCGCGAACGTTACGGCGTGCTGCTCCGCCATCGCCACGTCGAAAGTCCGCTCCGGGAACACCTTCTGGAAGTCCAGCACGGAGGTGCCGTCCGGCATGGCGGCGGTGATCGCCACGATGCGCGGGTCCTTCTCGGCGAGCTTGATCAGCGTCTGCGCGAAGATCTTGGAGTAGGTCGGCTTGCTGCTCTTGGAGCGGTGCTCGCCGGTGGCGGGATCGAACGGCGTGGTGGCGTGCCACTTGAACGGGTCCGCCTCGGCGGGCGCGTAGCCCTTCCCCTTCTGGGTGATGGCGTGGATCACCACCGGGCCGCCGATCCGCTGCGCCTGCCGGATGGCGTCCTGCAGGGTCTCGATGCAGTGGCCGTCTACCGGTCCCAGGTAGGTGAAGCCCAGTTCCTCGAACAGCATCCCCGGCACCACGAGCTGCTTTACGCCATCCTTCACGCGGCTGATCGCCTCGAGGATGCGGTCGCCCAGCGGGAGGTGGTGCAGCACCGTCTCGGCCTCGCGCTTGGCCCAGAGGTAGTGGGGCTCGGCCCGGACCCGGTTGAGACACTCGTTGAGCGCGCCGACGTTCGGCGCGATGGACATCTGGTTGTCGTTGAGCAGGACGATCAGGTTGCTCTTCTTGTCGTGCCCGGCGTTGTTGAGCGCCTCTTGCGCCAGCCCCGTGGTGAGGGAGCCGTCACCGATCACGGCGACGACGGTCTCGGTGCCGCCGCGCAGGTCCCGCGCTTTGGCGTAGCCGATGGCCGCGGAGATGGAGGTGCCGCCGTGCCCGGCCTCGATGTGATCGTGCGGGCTCTCGGAGCGCTTGCAGTAGCCGCTAATGCCGCCGTACTGCTTGATGGTGTTGAACCGGTGCCGCCGCCCCGTCACCAGCTTGTGCGGGTAGCTCTGGTGGCCGACGTCCCAGATGATCTTGTCCGTGGGGCTGTTCAGCACCGAGTGGAGGGCCAGCGTGAACTCGACGGCGCCCAGGTTCGGAGCGAAGTGACCGCCACTCTGGGAGATGCTCTGGATGATCTCCTCACGGATCTCCCCTGCCAACACCTTCAGGTCGGCAATCGACAGACCCTTGAGATCAGCCGGGTCATTGACCGAATCAATAATTTTACTCATCAGCGTCCGCCCTGCTTTCCGTCTCTCCCTCGGCACCGGTCTGGTCTCGGCCGCGGAGGAAGCTGCCGAGGATGCCGTTCACGAACCGGCCACTATCATCGGTGGAGTACTTCCGGGCTACTTCCACCGCGTCGTTGATCACTACATTAGCCGGTATCTCTTGGTGATCGATCAGTTCATACAAGCTGAGCCTCAGGACGTTCTTGTCGACCTTCGCAAGCCGGTCCAGGCTCCAGCCTTGTGCCAGATCTCCAATGATCTGATCGAGCTCCTGCGCTCGTCGCGCTACTCCGAGGACCAGGTCCTCTGCGTACGTGCGGTCGTCCTCCGGTGGGCTGACCTGTTCGAAAGACGTTGCCAGCGCGTCTTCGGGAGTGAACTTTCCAACCTCTATCTGGAAGAGGATCTTCAGTGCCAGCTCCCGGGCGCTCCTGCGTTTACTCATGCGTGATCCACCGGGTCAGGCTGCTACTGCCAATGGTGGCCTGACCCGAACGGTAAGTTCTTTGTATCCGATCGAGCACC
>JAJFMS010000832.1 GCA_020696885.1 Armatimonadota bacterium
CGGTGGATGCGGTGTACGGGTAAGGGGACGGGAGACCCCTCCCCGCAGGCCCAAAGGGCACCCCTCCCCATCCCTGCGGGATAGAGAGGGGCCGTCGGGCAGCAGGATGGCGATGCTTGGCTGGAAGCTGCTGGTTGCTTCCGCATCGCGTCGCCGACCGGTGTCAGGCGGCGAAGGCCATCTCGCGTGCGGCTGGGACTGACAGCGCTTCGTCCAGCACGCGGCCGTGCATGGTCCGGGGCACCGGCTGGCCCAGCAGGTGGAGCAGCGTCGGCGCGATGTCCAGGTTGTCGCACCGGCCGATGTCGGTGCCCCGGCGCACGTCCGGGCCGTGCAGCAGGAGCACGCCCTTGGGATGGTGGCGCCCCGACTTCGCTACTTCAGCGTGCTGCTCCATCAGCTCCCGCGCTACGATCTGGCGCGTTCCGGACGGCGAGTGCAGCTCGATCGAGTCGTCGATCTGCTGGTTGCGGAAGGGGCCTACGCAGAGCGACTTCCCTTCCAGGTGAACGGCAAACGGCGGCGCGTCGCGGGTGACGTTCCGGGCGCGTCCGATCAACTCCGCCGTGCGGTCGCGGAGATCGGCGTCTTCGATGTCGACCTTCCACTGCGGGGCCATCAGGTTGCTGTAGGTGGCTTTGTCCGCCACGCCCAGCATCTCCAGGAGGGCGCGAATCCGGATCTGCAGTCCCACGTGCCCCTGGCGCTGGTCATCGGAGTAGCGTCCGCCGGTGGCCGGCTGCTGGCCGCAGCTCGACAGGACCGCCAGGTTGACGTCCGGCCCCGCCATGCGCCGGATGGAGCCGAGGAGGCGGTCCGCGGTGACGTAGCCGTGCTCGATGCACCGCCCGTAAGTCGCCTTCTCATCTTCCGAAGGCGCGACCTCGAACGCGGAGGGGTCCATCGCCCTCCAGAAGCGGTGCATGTAGTAAGCCACGTGGTTGGAGTGGAACGTGGCGAAGTGCGGCCGGTACTGCCGGTAGAGGCTGGAGAACAGGTCCAGGTTCACGAACGGCTGCAGCGCCACCATCTTCCAGCGGGTCCGCGGGTTCTGGCGGATCCCCAGCATCTCCTTCGCCATCAGCGCCAGCGTGGTGGGCCGGAGGCCCATCCGCATGAGCTGCGGCACCAGGCGAGACATCTTCGGCCGCGCGGCGGCCCCCTCCGACCCGGTGGTATGGCCACGAGTGAGCCCCACGTTCAGCGCCTGGATCGGCTCCAGCTCCGCCGGGTAGGTGGCAAAGTCCCGAGAGAACGGGCCGGGAACCCAGAATCCGTCCACCTGGTGGGGCGGCCAGCTATTGGCGCTGCCAAACAGCCCCACCCGCAGCCCGGCCTGTCGGAGGTACTCCCAGAGGCGCGGCGCAGTGACCGTGTCGCGGTCCTGCTCCAGCATCGCCAACCCATGCACGGACTGCGGCACGCCGGTATAGAGCGTGGTCCAGGTGACCCACGGGTCCAGGTGCTCCGGCTCCTCGGAGGCCCACGCATCCCCCCGGGCCCCCTCGGCCATCAGGGCCTGGAAGTTCGGCAGCAATCCCCGCTTCATCAGCGGGTCGATCAGGTCCCACGTAATCTCATTCAGCTCGACAACCAGGACCTTCTTGGAACCGGTGCGCATGGATCTATCTCCGAGAGTCAGGTGTTCAGGTGTTCAGGTGTTCAGGTGTTCAGGTGTTCAGGTGTTCAGGTGTTCAGGTGTTCAGGTGTTCAGGTGTTCAGGACCGGGCAGGCAGTGTGGTTTCACTCGATGTTCGAATTCCACCCCAATGACAACGCTACGAACACCGTTCGTAAGCTCCGCACCGCAGCCCCTAACACCTGAACACCGAACACCTGAACGCCCTGGGCCCTTACCGGAAGTGTTCTGCAAACAGCTTGATGAAAAGGATCGAGCCGAGGGCGACCATGAGGATGCGGCCCCAGTCGGCGAACCAGGCTCCGGCCTTTTCGGTGGGCACGGTGCCGGGCTGCTCGGACGCTACCTGCGCGGAGACCGGCAGGGCGATGAGCATGTACAGCACCGGGACGAACGTGCGGGTGATGAAGAACGCGGCTACCAGGAAGCCAGCCAGCGCGAGGCGGGCCGCCAGCAGGTCTCGCGCGAACTCCGGCGGGAGCGGCGGCGCGTCCGCGGAACGAGGTCGCCGCCGGTAGCCGAAGTAGAGGCAGCCGATCCAGAAGAAGTACCCCACCATCCCGAGCTCCGCGAAGCACTGGACGTAGGAGTTGTGGGCCATCATCCCGTGGTTCACTTCCACGAACTGGCTGTAGCCCACGCCCAGCACCGGATGCTGGATCAGCGTGTCGATACCGGTCGACCAGTACCAGAACCGCTCGTTGGCGGAGGCTTCCGTGCTGTCGAACGTGGTCATCCGGCTGGGGCCAAGCACCAGGAACAGGCCGCCGATGACCACGGAGAGTAGGATGGCGAGGCCCTTGTTCTTGACGTAAACCAGCGAGAAGGCGCCGATCACGGCCAGCATCGCCACCATCCCACCGCGGGAGTTGGTGGTGAGGATCGCCCACACACAGATGAGACCCAGGGTCGAGTAAAGGATCCGGGGCAACCCGCGGGACTGGGTTACGCGGGGCAGACAAAGCGCCAGGCCGGCGGTGATGGTAGCCGCCAGGTCGTTCGGGTCGCCGAAGATACCGCTGGCCTGGGCACGCTGCACGTCGCCGTGCTGCAGTCCGTGGCCGGTGAGGTACAGGTAGATCGAGTAGAGCGCCAGGTAGCCGGTGCACAGCAGCACGGTAGTGATGAGCGCCTGGTACCGCTCCGGCGTGCGGACCATGTTGACGATGAGCAGCACCAGCAGCACCAGCCGGCCCGCGTCGGTGGCCGCCTCGACCGTATTCCCCAGCATCCCGGTAGAGGCCACCACGGCCAGTCCGAAGCCGATGATCATCACGTTCAGCGGGGTCCGCACCGCGGACTCCCGGTTGAGCGCCATCTGAAGCCAGAGCCCCACCGCCGCGGCCACGGAGATACAGAGGGTCAAACGGGTCCCGGCCAGTTGGGGGAATGTTTCTTCCGGGCGGAAGTAGAGGAGCGCGCAGAAGAGCAACAGACCCCAGAACGGCCGCGTGAGCACCACCGTCAGCGCGAGGATTCCGAGCACCACCGCCGTAACCCGCATCTCGCTGCCCAGCGCGAAGCTGTAGGCGAGGAGCGCAGGCACCAGGATACAGGCCACCACCAGCAGCG
>JAJFMS010000833.1 GCA_020696885.1 Armatimonadota bacterium
CGCGCCCCTTAACAACCGTGCCGGGGCGGCCGGTACTCTGCGCTAATTGCCGTCCCCGGTTTCAGCGCCGACGACGAGGTCGGCTCGGCTGAAGCAGTAACTGAGATTTAAAGAAATCTTCCGAGCGCTCGAGGAGGAGAGAAGTTGGCACGACCTGTCACCCTGTTTACCGGCCAGTGGGCCGATCTGCCGTTCGAGACGATGTGCCAGAAGGCCAAAGAGTTCGGCTACGACGGCATCGAGCTGGCCTGCTGGGGAGACCACTTCGAGGTGGACAAGGCCCAGGACAAGGCCTATACGGACAGCCGCTGGGAAACGCTGAACAAGTACGGTCTCCAGTGTCACGCCATCAGCAACCACCTGGTGGGTCAGGCGGTCTGCGACCTGATCGACGAGCGCCACAAGCTCATCGTGTCGCCGGCGATCTGGGGCGATGGCGATCCGGAAGGCGTCCGGAACCGTGCCGCCGAGGAGATGAAGGCCACCGCCCGCGCCGCCGCCAACCTCGGCGTCAAGGTGGTGAACGGCTTCACCGGCTCCTCCATCTGGCACCTCCTCTACTCCTTCCCGCCGGTGTCGGAAGCGCAGATCGAAGCCGGCTACCAGGACTTCGCGGATCGCTGGAATCCGATCCTGGACGAGTTCGACCGCGTGGGCGTCCGCTTCGCGTTGGAAGTGCACCCCACCGAGATCGCGTTCGACATCGCTTCCGCGCAGCGAGTGCTGGACACGATCAAGCGCCGCGAGGCGTTCGGGTTCAACTACGACCCCAGCCACCTCGGCTACCAGAACGTGGACTACGTGAAGTTCATCGACCGGTTCCAGGACCGGATCTACCACGCCCACATGAAGGACGTGTGGTGGTCCCCAGTGCCCACCGAAGCAGGCGTGTTCGGCGGCCACACCAACTTCGGCGACCCGCGCCGTAGCTGGGACTTCCGCAGCGTCGGCCGCGGCCGGGTGGACTTCGAGGAAGTGATCCGAGCGCTCAACCGTGCCGGCTACGAGGGTCCGCTCTCCGTAGAGTGGGAAGACATGGGCATGGACCGCGAGGCCGGAGCGGCCGAAGCGGCAGCCTACCTGAAGGCCAAGGACTTCAAGCCCAGCAACCGGGCCTTCGACGCCGCCTTCTCCGAGTAGCTACGTAGCCATCGGAGCCACCGCTTGCCGCGCGCCCGGGAGATTGACGCATCTCCCGGGCGCGTGCTAACATGCGGCGTCTCCACACCGCCGCTCCCGGCTCTTTCGGCTGCCTCTCCCTGCGGAAATCAAGCGGTTCTTCCGCCCCGGAGGTCCACATGAACGCTCGCGCGCTTCCGCTGTTCGGCGCCGCCGCCCTCGGCTTTGCAGCTGCCGCTCTGTGCTTCGCCACGTGGGCGCCCCGCCCCGCCCGGGCACAGATCGTCCAGCAGCCGCAGTTCGGCTCGCCGCCGCTGGGGATCCAGAACGCCCAGCAGCCCAGCAGCCAGATGCCCCAGCCTCCTATCGAAGTGCAGGCCCTGGATCAGGACCACTTCGTGGTGGTGACCCGGGAGCCGCGCCTGGTGCAGTCGCTGGTGCGGGAAGGTGCTGCGCAGAACATGCTGCTCACCGTGGTCACGCACTACACGGTGCGGCCCGACCGGCTTTTGCCGATCGAGCACGTTCGCGTTCCGGCCGGGTTCCGCCTGGTGAACCTGGCGGACTAGGCGCTCGCGTAGTTACTCTTGGCGCTCGCCGCGGCGGACGCTACCCCCAACCGAAGGAACGCTGAATGGATGCCAGGTTTCGCTTCACCCGGCTCGTCCGCACCCAGTCGTCTGAGATCTACCTGATCTGGGAAGAGGAGAACCGGGTGGGACAGCTCGACCTGCACTACCAGGGCGAGACGATCTACGCCACGATGATCCTGGAGACAGATCTCTCCGTCACTTCGGAAGAAGAGCTGCTCACCCAGATCGACGACGACGTGGTGGCGTCCTACCTGCCCAGCTTCGACCGCACCGATTTCGTGGTGACCGTCTTCCGCGGCGAGGAGATCAGCTCCTACACCGACTCCGGCAGCATGGAGCCGGAAGACGACGGGGAGCACTAGCGAGGCGGGACTTCAGGCCGACGAGGTGCCTGGTGCTCCGCGCGTACGCTACCGTCCGCGTACCGGGTCATCCTGACCAGGGGGAAGATCTCGGACCGGTGCGTGCTCCTCCCACCTGTTTCAGATCCCGTAATTCATGTTCGCCGGGAGACTCCCGAGGCTGGTGGCCTATCGGACCTCAACTGGTACCGGGAGGACGTGGTTGATCACGTAGTTCTCCCGGTCTAACAGATGAGAGAGTGGCTGCGTCCGACCCTGCGTACCCGTCGCACGAGCCATCAGCGTGTGACGGCCCGTTTGGGTAGGCCGCCACTCATGCTCCCAGAGGCGCCAGGAGTAGGGAATAGGCTCCCCTAGCAGTCGAGCATCCGACCAACTCTGCCCGTTGTCGGTGCTGACTTCCACCTGTTGAACTTCCGATTCCCCAGCCCAGGCCGCGCCGAACACGCGGTAAGGCCGCCCGACCGGGAGAGCCTCGCCGCAATAGGGCCGCGCAATTTGGGCCTTGATTGTCATTTCCCCGAGGGGCACCCGGGTAGGAATACCATGCTGACGCTCCCAGATGGCGTAGTCGACCGATTGGAAGTAGCCCTGGAAAGGCTGCTCCAGAACCACAATCCGGTGCAGCCACTTGATGCACGCCATCCCATACCAACCAGGCACGATCAACCGGAGCGGAAAGCCGTGGTCCGGCGATAGCTCGGCGCCATTCATCTGATACGCGAGTAGCACATCCGGGCTCAGCGCCTTTCGCAGCGGCAGGCTACGCGCGAAGTGGATCGGCCCGTTTGGCATCGGCGGAGTCATGGCCTCGCCGTAGTCGGCCCCTTCAAATACAACGTCAACCACATCAGGAGCCAGCCCTGCTCGGGCCAGCACGGCTGTGAGCGGCACCCCCGTCCATTCGGCTGTCCCGATCGCCCCCATCCCCCAGGGAACACCGGCCACGGGTGGTGAGAGGAAGGAGCGACTGTTGCCGGCACATTCCAGCGTCACCGCCAGGCTCCGCGCAGGCATCGCCCGCAGCTCCTCGTACGGAACCGTCAGGGGGTGGGTGACTGCGCCCTCCACTCGGAGGCCCCAACGCGCCACGTCCACCTCTGGCACCGGAAAGTGCCCACGCACGTAAAACCGG
>JAJFMS010000834.1 GCA_020696885.1 Armatimonadota bacterium
TCCAGAACGCCGCGCTGGGTGATTCGTCTTGATCCTGGCGCCGCTCTGCCGGAGCGGACAGCCGTTGCTTACTGCAAGAACGCCCTACGTGCGGCCCGGTTACCCGTGCCTGCCACGCCTGGCTGCTCCCGAGTCATTTTGTCCCAGCCCACGCGGCCCGTCACATGCGACGCGCGAGGGGGCAGGAAGAGCTTTGGACAGGGTTCGGGATTGAAGAGATGGGGTGGAGCGGGGGCAAGGGTCATCGCTGGCGTACATCATCGAGGCGCCGCATGCCGTGTAAGGAGTGCGAGGCCTCCCAGGCTCGTAACCTCCCCCTCTCCAAACCGCGCCCGCGGTTCCCGCACACGGCTTTCCGCTAACACGGTACCTGGGCGGGCACCGTCTCTGGGGATCGGTAGTCCTCCACAGGTCGGCAACTCCCGGAACCTCAGAGCTCCGGAATAGCCAGGTCCGCAGCGCCCACCGGGCCCATCACCGCCTCGGGATAGTACCGCTCGATCATGTCCAGCGCGATCCGGGCGCGGCGCACCCGCTCGATGGAGAGCGCCACGGCGGTGTTCTCCAGGTGGGAGCCGCAGGGGTAGATGTCCGGCGAGTTCCGGAGGCCGAGCTTCACGTACATCGGCGCGGCCACGCGGATCAGCTCCGGCACCTCAAAGTGGCGGATGAAGCCGCCGAACCCGTCCGGCACTTCCACGTAGATGTCCAGCGGCAGGTCCGTCGCCTGGCGCACGCCCGCAATCTGGCCCAGGGTGAGATCGACGGCCAGGTTCAGGGTGCCGGCGCCGAGCGTGTCCCATACCCGCGCGCTGGCGGGGTTGGCGGTGGGAAGCTGCACGCTGGTCTTGATCACGAGGTTGGCCGGCAGCTCGCCCGCCAGCTTCATCTCGTGCGTCACCCAGAGCAGGCCCGGGTCCGCGATGAGCACGCCCCGTAGGCCGAGGTCGCAGCCGCGCTTGATGTCCTCGATGGCGTAGACCAACTGCTCCGTCCCCCGCGCGCCGCACGCGATGACGCTGCCGGCCGGAGACTTCACCTGCGCGCCGATGTCCCACTGCGCGCGCGGACCTACGAAGAGGCTCACTTCCATCCCGTGGTCGCGGCCGAGCACCAGCATCTCGCGGATCTCGTCGTCCGTGAGCAGCATGATGCCGCTGCCCTGGCTGACCCGGTGGATCGGGACGCGGTACTCCTCCCCGGCCTCGATCACCGCTCGCAGCGCGCGCGGCGTCTCCGTGCTGGGGATCTCCACGCGGTACTGGCAGCCGTCGGGGAACCGCTTCAGGCTATCCGGCAGCGCGTGCGGCTCCGTGCCCGGCAGCCCCAACCGCTCCAAAAACGCTCGCGTCTGCTTCATCGCCGTGTCCTCCCGGTGCGCCCTAACGTGGCCGGGTGGAGGTTCGATGATCCGGCGAGGGGCACCTCTGAGCTGCCCACGAAACACCGGAAGTTGCCCGCGAAACACGCGAAAGGACGCGAAAGGGATAGGGATTTAACCGCAGAGACACAGAGAGCGCAGAGAGGAGCGTGGGAACAGGCCAACAGCTATGGAGTTCCGGGACCTGGGGGCGGTGGCTCGTTACCAGAAGGACCGTCATGGCGAGGGAGCATCGTTTGCTCCCGTGGCCATCCCGACCGAATGCGGATCCTGCCTGTGCCGAAGGGCAGGGGCAGATCGCTGCTCAACCTTCGGGGTTGCCACAGCAGCGCCACGAAAGCGCGGCGCGTAGCCGAAGGCGGCGACGGGCGCTTCGCAATGACATGAAGACTTGGAGGCGGTAGCTCGCTAACGAAAGAACCGTCATGGCGAGGGGCGTCTTTTGCCCCGTGGCCATCCCGGCCGATCACGGATCCTGCCTGAGCCGAAGGTCCTGGGCAGCTCACTGCTAAACCTTCGGGATTGCCCCAGCGCCACGAAACGGCGGCACGTAGCCGAGGGCAGCGGGTAGGCGCTTCGCAATGGCGTGGAGGCTTGGAGACGGTAGCTCGGGCCCGGCTCACAGCTCCGGCGCAGGGGCGCCCAACTCGTTCAGGTCCTCTTTGGCGGCGCTGAGCGGCTTGGTGCGGGTGCAGATGTTCGTCCACTGCTCCGGCTTTTGCTCCTGGCTGTAGGTGTAGACCAGGTACTCCTTGTCCTGCTGGAACCCGTAGCCACAGGTGGCGCTGTCCATTGCGGTGCGGACCGTCGCACGCTTCTCGGGCTTGCCCTTCCACCGCCGGCTCACGGCGAGGGTGACCTTGCGGGTGCGGGCCTTCTCGTCCGTCTCGATCTCCACCACTTTGCCTACGAAAACCGCGGCCGCCTTCTGGAGCGCCTCCTTAGGCGGGGGCGGTGGCAGGCAACTGCACGCGAGCGCCCGCCCGAGCGATCCGATCGCCAGCAGGGCGGCTGCCGGCAATAGCGCGTAGCTCGTTCGTCTGGTCATCACTCGTCCTCCCAGGGTCGCTCACTCCTGTGGATCACTTACCCCGAATGTCAGCTCTTCGGACAGGAAAGGGAGCCAGCCAACCCCCGCACTGCAGCCACAGACGCACGCAGTTGGACTCGCCCGTGAGTTAACCACAGACGCACGCCATCTGCGGCGAAGGAATCGCGTGCTCCTCGCACAGGGTCGCCCCATTCCCCCCGTCTGCGTCCATTGGTGAGCATCTGTGCGGCTCCAGCCTTCCCGGCGGCGGCCCTACTCTGCCATCTGCGGCCATCCGCGTTCAGCTGCGGCTAAAACTCCGTGTCCCTCTTGTCCAAATCTGTGTTCCTCTGTGTCTACGCACCCGCTACCAGTCGGCGACGCTGCCGTCTTCGTGGAAGAGCTGCGGGTTTTTCCAGTCGTGGCCGGTCTTCTCCACGATGGCGGCTTCGTCCAGCTCGATGCCGAGGCCGGGCTTCGTGGGCAGCTCGATGTAGCCGTCCACGAGCTGGAACGGCTCCGTGAGGTATCCATCGCCGAGGCTCACCTGCTCCTGCAGCAGGAAGTTCGGGATGCACGCGTCGAGCTGGATGCACGCGGCCAGCGAGATTGGCCCCAGCGGGTTGTGCGGAGCCACGGCCGCGTAGTAGCACTCCGCCATCGCCGCGATCTTCTTGCCTTCCATCAGTCCGCCGGCGGGGCAGAGGTCCGGCTGCACCACCACCGCGGCCTGCTTCTCCAGTATCTGGCGGAAGTCCCACTTGGTGAAGAGCCGCTCCCCGGTGGCGATCGGGA
>JAJFMS010000835.1 GCA_020696885.1 Armatimonadota bacterium
TGTCCGGCGCGCGGAAGAAGTAATACTCGCTCGCCGCAATGGCGGCCACGATCCCCGCGATCTGCAGGGAGTTACGGACTGTCTTGGTCATTTGTCGTCTGTTCTTCTCGTATTGCTGGTTCCGGAGGAATCAGGCCGGAGAATACCGGGCAAGGGCTTGAAGAAAGGCTTCGAGCGTTTCGGAGGCAATCGCCTCCTGATGCAGCGCCCGGAGCGCCTCGATATCCTCGATAACCTCTAAACGGGTGGTGATCTCGCCAGGTAAGCGCTTGAAGCGGAGTTGGATACTGTCTTGGACCGCTCCGCGCAACCCGGTTCGGACGCCTTCCTGCAGGCCTTCCTGTAGACCTTCCCGTCGACCTTCCTCGCGACCGCGTTGCTCCCATCGCGTCACGTACGGCATTGTCGTTGCCTCCAGCTCCTGCTCCAACGTCCTGTCGAATCCCCGCTCGAGCTCCGGCGGTAGCGCCATCATCCAGTCGAGGAAGCGAAATAGCTCCAGCACATCGTCCCGGTTCAACCCGCTCCGGTAGAGCATCCGCGCCAGCCGCAGCTTCCACTCCAGGCGAGTCTGCGGCTGCTTCCGGGTAGACTGTGCCCGCAAGTGCGCCATAACGATCAGCGCGAACGGATTGTCGCTCCGTTCCAGCTCCGGCCAGCGGTCTTCCCAGTCGAGTAGCTTGACCGGCACGAACTCCAGACCGGCGCGAGAACCCCACAGATCATAGCCAAAGCGGTCGGGTCGCCAGGCCCGGCTGGCGTCCGCCAACACGGCCAGGCTGGCTACCGGCCGCCGGTATCGATCATACACCCGGTAATTGTAGACGTACATCCGCTCTGGAAAGTCTGGATCAGGGCGCCCCTGGACCTCCACGTGTACCAGGACCCAGACCTCTTCGCCACCTGGTCGCCAGACACGAACCAGCCTGTCAGCGAGCCTCCGGCCGATCTCTGCGTCGCGGACCACCTGCTGCAGCTCATTGTCGAGCGATTCGTAGCCACGTGACCAGTCGATACCGCTGTGAGCCTCCGGAAACAACAACGCCAGGAACGGCTCGAAGAACCGGTCCAGTGCTTCCTTCCAGGCGCCGTCCAGGTCGTCAGGCCGGGCTCCGGAGCCGGCATCGTCACCGCTGGTCCCTAACATCTGCGTCCATCCGCGTGCATCTGCGGCTAATCTCTACCGCCGGCCCGCCGGAGTGATCGGCAGGCTCAGCCGCTGTCCTTTGCGGGTCACTACGATCGTCGTCGCCACGTTCGGCTTTGCGTCCGCCAGCACCGTGGTGTATTCCTGCACGTTGCGGATCTTCTTACCGCCGAACTCCACGATGACGTCTCCGGCCTTCAGCCCGGCCTTCTCCGCGGGACCGCCTTCGCGGACGCCCTGGAGCATCACGCCCTCCACCGTCTCCGCGTAGTCCGGGATCGTGCCCAGATACACGCGGAAGCCGGGGCTGGTGCTCGGCTCCATGTCCTTCGACTTCACGAACAGCGGCCGCTTCGGCTCGCGGCTGACCCGCGCGGTGAGCTCCGCCACGATCCGCGCGATCTTCGCTGTACCGTCCGCGTTGACTTTCTCCCAGGTATCGGACGGCCGATGGTAATCCGGGTGTGAGCCGGTGAAGAAGAAGACCACCGGGATGTCCTTCGCCACAAACGACTGGTGGTCGCTGCCGCCGAACGGGGTGGAGCTGTTCTGCCGCAGCTTCACGCCCGCGGACTTCCCCAGCTCCTCCAGGAGCGGCGGCCAGATCGGCGAGCTGGTCACCCCGATGGCGTCACAGGTGTCGTTGCGCATCCGGCCCACCATGTCCAGGTTGACCATCGCCGTTACGCGGTCCAGGGGGATAGTCGGGTGCTTGACCCAGTAGTTGGAGCCCAACAGGCCCAGCTCCTCGCCACTGAAGCCCATCAACAGCACGCTGCGGCCCAGCTTGTCCCGGTGCGCCGCCAGGTACTGCGCCAACTCCAGCACCGCCGCCGTTCCGGACGCGTTGTCGTCCGCGCCGTGGTGCACCGCAGGCGCGCTGGACTCGGCCAGGGAGTGCTCGTTCCCCATGCCCAGGTGATCGTAGTGGGCGCCGATGACCACCACCTCGTCCTTCAGCTTCGGATCTGTGCCTTCCACCAGGCCAACTACGTTGCGCGTGGGCTTGGTCTGGCGGAGGACGTTGACCTTGACCCCCACTCGCACTTTCGGGACCAGGAAGGAGTGCGTCTCTCCGTGCGCCATCATGATCTGCAGGTCTCGCAGGCCCTTGCCGGTGCGGCGCACGAGCTGGTCCACGTACTTCGGGTGCACGACGGCGGCGGGGATCCCCGCGTCGGAGGACGCCGAGCCCAGCGGAATGGTGGGCCGCCGGGCGGGAGCGGGTTGGCCGGGCATCGGCGCGGGACCTGGTCCCTGTTCGCCGCCGAAGAAGATCGGATGCTCGCCCAGCGGTCCGGTGGCCAGCAGGATGCCGGCAGCACCCTTCTCCCGGGCCGTCATCACCTTGTAGGTGAGCGCCGCGTAGGGGCCGAGCTTACCGTTATCGTCCATGTCCGGCGTGTGCCGCAGCGCGATGACCACCTTGCCGCGGACGTCCAACCCCTTGTAGTCGTCCCAGCCCAGGTCCGGCTTGCTGATGCCGTAGCCGGCAAAGACCACCGGCGCGTAGACGGACCCGTTCTTGCTGAAGCCCAGGGGGATGAAATCGTCCCCCACCCGGAGCTGCTGCGGCTTCGCGTCCTGAACGGTAATCGAGTTGCCGTCTCCCAGCTCCACGCCGGTGAACACCGGGAAGGTCTGAAAGTAGGAGCCTTTGTCGCCAGCCGGCTTCAGGCCCGCAGACCGGAACCGCTCCGCCAGGTAGTCGCCGGCGCGATCGTTGCCCTCGGACCCGGAGCCGCGGCCGGTGAGGTCGTCGGACGCCAGGTACTTCACGTGCGCCACGATCTCCGGCGCGGTGATCTCCGGATCGCTCACCTCTTCCGGGCGAGGAGCCGCGGCACGGAGCGCGGAACAGAACAGTGAAGTCGCGAGAGCCCCGAGGCAGAGCGTAAATCCGTATCGGCGAGTGTTCATAGCTGTATTAGAACCGGTGCGCGCAGGCGGGTTTCGGCGATAGGCGTATCGAAGTGGCCGGAGCGGCGGGAGCGAGCCCCATGATAGCTGATCCCAGGTTTTCCGCCCTCAGGTCCAGCTCCACCTGGTCTGAATT
>JAJFMS010000836.1 GCA_020696885.1 Armatimonadota bacterium
CCCTTTCGCGGATCTTCGAGCCGTTCTTCACCACCAAGGGAAACCTGGGGACCGGACTGGGCCTGGCCACGGTGTACGGCATCGTGCAGCAAGCCGGCGGCCACGTGGGCGTCTACAGCGAGGTGGGGGTGGGCACGGCCTTCAAGCTGTATCTGCCCCGCGTGAACGATCCGCCGGAGTCCGCCCCGGCGCCCGGATCGGGCTCGATGCCGCAGGGGACGGAGACGATCCTCCTGGCGGAGGATGACGACGCGGTGCGGGGGCTCACCGGCCTCATCCTCCGCCAGCGGGGCTACACGGTGCTGGCGGCCGGGAGCGGGGCGGAAGCGTTGCGCCTGGCGGAAGCTCACCGGGCGGAGATCAGTCTCCTCATCACCGACGTGGTGATGCCGCAGATGAGCGGGCGCACGCTTGCGGCGCAGTTGATGGACTTGCAGCCGGGCCTCAAGGTCCTCTTCCTCTCCGGCTACACGGAAGACGCCGTGGTGCGGCACGGCGTGCTGCAGGCGGAAGTCGCGTTCCTGCAGAAGCCGTTCTCTCCGGGAGCGCTGCTGCGGAAGGTACGCGAGGTCCTGGAAGAGGGCCGGGAGGGCTGACGCGCCGTGGCGCGTCAGCCCTCCGGGTGCGCTTACTCAGTGACCGATCCGGTAGGTCATGTACATCCCCAGGAAGTACATCAGCACCAGAAACACTGCGTCCGGCTCCAGGAACCAGACCCTCCGCTCCGACTTGTTGAGCACGCCCAGCAGGGAGTGGGCGGTCAGCAGGGTCGCGAAGAGCGCGCCCACCAGCAGGCCCGGCTCCATTTTCGCCAGCAGCGGCGCGGGGCCGTCCACCACGTCCAGCACCAGCAGGATCGCCATGTTGAAGCAGTTGCTGCCCAGGAGGTTCCCCACCGCGAGATCGTAGGAGCCGGAGCGAACCGCCGCCACGCTCACGGTGAGCTCCGGCAGCGACGTGGTAAGCGCCACCAGCACCATCCCGATGAAGCCGCCGGAGACCCCGAGCTGCACCGCGATCTCCCCGGCCGACTCGGCCAGGAACCGCGCCGCACCGAGGATGACCAGCGACGAGAGGACGAAGCCGATGATGGCACGCCGCAGATCGGGTGCGCGGGCCTCGTGCTCGGCGGCCTCGGCAACGCTCTCGAAAACCGGTGCCTGGCGGTTTACGTGCAGCAGCCGCATCCCCACCAGGTAGCCTATCCCTGCCAGCAGCGGCCCCCACCCGATCCCTAACACCGTGAAGTTCAGGTGAGCGATCCCCCCGAGCGCTGCGGTGACCAGCAGCGAGATCGCCAGCAGCCCGATCAGCACCTGATTGATGGCCACCCGGGTGAGCACTCGTACCTGCTTCACCATCAGGTCCGCCACGGCGAGGATCAGGATGTTCGCCATGCAGGAGCCGAACAGGTCTCCGATGGCGAGCGCGTGCTGGCCCGCCCGGACTGCATAGATGTCCGTTGCCAACTCCGGAAGCGAGGTGGCTCCAGCCACGAGCACGGCGCCGATCCAGGCGCCGCCGAGGCCGGTGCCCTCGGCGATGGCATCCCCGTCGCGGCTGAGGCGCGCCCCGGCGAGAATCACCGCAAGCGCGCTGAGCAGAAAGACAGCCCATGCCGGCATCAGCGAACCCCTTTCGTTGACTGGGGACCGTCGATCGTCGCCACAATTCGGGAGGGGCCGGGAGGGGTCTCAGGCTCCAGGCTGCCTGGCCCATGGCCTGTGGCCTCCACGGCGTACAGGTGGCAGACGTCGCCGTCGGTGGCTCCAGCCCCCTCCTCGGGCGGCAGCCCCGCGAGCAGCCGCTTCAGCACCGGGGGCGCAATCACCGACGTGAGCAGCGACATCGCGATGATGAGCGCGTAGGTATCTCCGCTGAACACCTTCGCCTGCTGCCCCAGGGTGGCCACGATGATCCCCACCTCGCCGCGGGGCACCATTCCCACGCCTACCACCAGGGCGGACCGGACTCCCAGGGACCGCGCCGCCAGGCCGCAGCCCACCAGCTTTCCCAGCACCGCCAGCACCGTTACCACCAGCAGGGTTCCCAGCACCGGCAGGCTGGCGAGCTGGCCCAGCTCCACCTGCGCACCGGTGACGACGAAGAAGAACGGCACCAGGAGACTCATGATCACCTGCACCTGCCGCTCCAGCGTGTGCCGCTGCCGGGACTCCGCTGCTACCATCCCCGCGAGGAACGCGCCGATGATCGCGGCCAGTCCCAGGTACGAAGCGGCGGCCGCCAGCCCCAGGCAGAGCGCCAGCGTGAGAGTAAGTGGGGAGAGCGGGTTCGTGGGCGCGTCCAGCAGCGGCGAGCCCCTCCGCATCAACGAGGTTCCCACCACCGCAATGAGCGCCACGAAGCCGATGGCCGTGACGAGGACGATGACCAGACCGACCACGTTGACGCTGCCGCCGCCCTGGAGGGCGGTGACCACGCCCAGTAGCAGCATCGCCAGGATGTCGTCGATGACCGCGGCCCCCAGGATGACCCGGCTTTCCGTGCGCCCCAGCACGCCCAGGTCATGGAGCACCCGGGCGGTGATGCCCGCGGACGTCGCCACGAAGGCCGAGGCCACGAACATCGCCTTGGGCGTGTCGAAGCCGGACAGCTTCGCCCAGGCGGCGCCCAGAACGAAGGGCAAGATCACCCCGGCCACGCCCACCGCACCGGCGGTGCGGCCCACGCGCTTCAGATCCTGGATGCGCGTTTCCAGGCCCACGGAGAAGAGCAGCAGCACGGCGCCGATCTCCGCCAATACCTGCAGCGGCTCGTCGATCTTGATCCAGCCGAGCATCCCCGGCCCGATCAGGCACCCCGCCGCAATCTCTCCCACCACGGCCGGCAGCGTGAGGCGCTGCGCGATCTCCGCGCCGATCTGGGCGGCAACGAAGACGATGAAGAGGCCCAGCAGGACCTCGGTAGTGTGATTCACGATAGCCAGCCTTCCGCATTCCAAGCAAGCGTTCACGCCGGCGCAGCCATCGTCGGCGGCCGGGCGTGAACAGAGACGTGCTCAGTGCGAGGACGGCGGATCGTGCGGGGAGTAGGGGGCGCCGCCGAGCCGGCGGCCTGGGGCGGAGAGGGCGGAAGAGGTCTGGTTCAGCCACCAGCCGCGACCGGACGGCGCTGCGCAGAATGCCCAGGCCAGGTACGCGGGTCCGAAGGTGGAAGACAGGGGCTGCGGCACGGTGGCTCG
>JAJFMS010000837.1 GCA_020696885.1 Armatimonadota bacterium
TCACGTCGATCTTGCCGTAGTTCGTCAACAGCTCCCGGACCTGCCCGTGGACGTATTCCCGGAACCGCGCCCACCCTTCGGGATCGTGCTCCGGACCGTTCCAGTAGGCGGGAATGCGCCAGTCCGCCAGGGAGTAGTACAGCCCCACGCGCAGCCCGGCGGCCCGGAAGGCATCCACATACTCGCGCACGAAGTCCCGGCCCGGCGCCTGGGCGGCGCTGGTGTAGTCGGTGAGCTGCGAGTCCCAGAGGCAGTAGCCGTCGTGGTGGCGGGTGGTGAGCACCGCATAACGCATGCCCGCGGCCCTGGCCACGCGTGCCCATTCCGCGGGATCGCACTGCTGCGGGTTCCAGCGGCAGGCGGTCTCGGCGTACTCGCGCTGGTCCAGGTGCTCCCGGAACAGGATCTGCTCGCCCCGGCCGTGGACGGCGTAGGGACCCCAGTGGATGAACATGCCGAAGCGGGCTTCGGGAAACCAGCGCCAGTAGTCCGGTATCTGCATCGATCGCTCCATCGGTGGCGGGTATTGGGTATTGGGAGTTCGGGGGCCCGCTATCGTCTCGTGAGGTGCTGCCGTTCCCTGTAGCGGGCGTGTCGCCAGACCGCCCGTGTCCGCGATGCTCGTGAACCCTTTCGCAAAGCCGTGCTCACCCAACTACGGGGCTCCCAATGGTCAGCGACCGTTCGCTACAGGGGATATGGTGACAGCACGGATCGCTTATCCCTTGAGCTCCGTCCGCACTCGCTCCAGCAACGCCTTGGTCTTCCGGATGCCTTCGGGCTCGGGGATCGTGCCCGAGTATTCGATCCCGACCCAGCCCTTGTAGCCGGCGTCCAGCACGATCTTCATCATGCGACGGTAGTCGGTCTTCGTCTCGTTGCCGGCGGCGTCGAACTCCATCGTCTTGGCGCTCACGCCTTTGGCGAACGGCATCAGCTCCTGCACGCCCTGGTAGCGGTCGTATTCCTTGCCATCGCCCAGGTTGAAGTTGCCGAAGTCCGGCAGGGTGCCGCAGCGCGGGTGACCGACCTTCTTGATCACGGCCGCGAGCCAGGCTCCGTTGGAGGAGAGCCCGCCGTGGTTCTCCACGATCACGCTGATCCGGTGCTCCGCGCCGAACTCCGTCAGGCGGCGCAGACCGTCCGCGGCGCGATCCAACTGCTCCTCGTAGGTGCCGGAGCTCGCGGCGTTGACGCGAATGGCGTGGCAGCCGAGGAACTTCGCGGCTTCCACCCACTGGTAGTGGTTCTCCACGGCCCGGGTGCGCTTCGCCGCGTCGGCGTCGCCCAGGTTCCCCTCGCCGTCGCACATGATCAGTACGTTCTTGACGCCGAGGTCCGCCGCGCGCTTCTTCATCTCGGACAGGTAGGCCTGGTCCTTCCCCTTGTCTTTGAAGAACTGGTTGACGTACTCCACGGCCTCGATGCCATAGTCCTGCTTCGCTACGCGCGCGAAATCCAGGTTGTCGAGCTGCTTGGCGAACAGGGTGCGGTGGAGCGACCACTGCGCGAGGGAGATGTCAAAGAGCGGCTTGTCGGCTGCTACCATGGCTTTCGCTCCCCACACGGACAGGCTCCCGCCCGCCATCACGCCGGCGGTGCGCCGGAGAAAATCACGTCGATCAAAACGGTTCATTACGGCTCCTCCTCCGCGCGGCCGCTCTCCTATCCGAGACGCCGCAGCACGGGCCTCCATTATCCTTCGGCGCGTGCGCTTCCTGCCGACGGGTGTGACCGCTGCGACTCGCTGACGAGACATGCGATGCGCGACGCTGTTCGGTGAACGTTTGCAGGGCAAGCAGCGGCCGCTGCCCCTACGACGCATGGATCACAACTGGCGCGATACCTCCGTTGGGGCGTTCCCCATGATCACCCTGGCGAGGGCGATCGCGGCGGATGTCCCTACGAACTAATAGCCCGTTCGGTTACGTGGACCAGCCGGGGTGCACGAGGTCGCCGCGGCTGACCGGCACGGACCATTCACCGGTCGCAACGAAAAAATCGAATTGCACTAGTATTGACAGACAGCGTCCCCGCCCCTACTATTAGCCTCGTGCCCCATGGGTACGGAGCTTCCCTAATCTTTAAGGGGGCTCAACGCTCGCCCACCACCGCAATTACCAAGCAGGGTGGTATACTCTTCCGGGTCCGGCGAGGGCTCCCGATCTGACTGCACCGCAGTTCTAGGAAACTCGATGACTTCTCGACAGCGACTGGCCTTCATTATTCTGCAGCTTAACTACGGCTATTCTTCCTGGCGCGAGGCCCTTCGCCTCGCCCGCGCTGCGTCTCTGGGAAATGCCAGCGACGAAGCCCGAGCGGCCGCGGAAGCGGTGCGCGCTTCCCTTGAAGCCGCCGATGCGGCGCTCGAGAAGATCCAGGGCGTAGCGGTCCCCGCCTGATCCCGATTGGGTTCTTGAATGAGGCCGGCCGGTCCAGTTGGACCGGCCGTTCTTGTTTTCTGCCGGCACCGTCCTGTGTTACCATCCCCTGGTGATGGATCCTCTACTCTTCAAGCGCGGCCTATTGGCGGAAGCCCACCGTCAAGGCTTTGAGTTGGCGGGGATCGCAGCGGCCACCCCGGCGGAAACGCGGGCCGCCTACCTGGACTGGGTGGCGGCCGGGCACGCGGGGGAGATGCGCTACATGACGCGCGACCCCAAACGGCGAGCCGATCCCCGGGCGGCGTGGCGCGAGACCGGCTCCGTGCTGGTGGTGGGGCTCAACTACCACACCTGGGAGCCGGCGCCGGAGGCCCGCTCCGACCCCCACCGCGGGCAGATCGCGCGGTATGCCCAGGGCGAGGATTACCATGAGGTGCTCGCCTATAAGCTCCGCCGGGTGCGCCAGTGGGCGGAGTGTGAGGGCGGCGGGGAGATCTACGGGCAGGGCTATGTGGACACCGGGCCGCTGCTGGAGCGAGATCTCGCCGCGCGGGCCGGCCTGGGGTGGTTTGGTAAGAACACCTGCCTGCTCAACCGGGAGCAGGGCAGCTACTTCTTCCTGGGGGCGCTGCTCCTCAACATCGAGCTGCCGCCCGACGCGCCGACCACGGCACACTGCGGCACCTGTACCCGCTGCCTCAGTGGCTGCCCCACCGGGGCGTTCCTCGGCCCCCATGTGCTGGACGCCCGACGGTGTATCTCGTACCTGACGATCGAGCTGCACGGCCCGTTCCCGCGCGAGTTGCGGCCGCTAGTG
>JAJFMS010000838.1 GCA_020696885.1 Armatimonadota bacterium
AATAGAACCGTTCACATGCCCTTCCGGCATCCGTCCGGGAAGGGGTAATCCGCACCCAGCGCGCGGTCTAAATAGATAAACAGCGAGGGGGCTCCAAGGCCTGGAGCCCCCTCGCTGCTGTTTCCGGCGATGGAATTATGGGAAATGCGGTTACTCGGTGACGGGCGAGAAGTGGACCACGGTCACCATGTTCTCGGGGAGCACCGGCCGGTCGTAGATGACGCTCAGGAACTTGCAGAGCTCCTCGTGCGTGCGCATCTCGGGGTTCTCGCGGTCCAGCTCTCGCGGCGTCAGCTCCGAGATCGGCTTCACGATCACCTGATCGATGATCGCGGTGAACAGCTTGCGCCGGCGACCGAAGCGCTGACCGACGGTGATCCACACCAGCTCGCCGGCGTTGTACTTGTGGCCCTTCTCGCCGAGGCGAATCGTGGCGGTCTTCCGACCCCGGAGCAGCATGTCTTCGTAGAGTGACGTGTAAAAGTTGATCGCGTACATTTTAGATCCGATCGGCCCGGAAACTCCGCTGCCGGTCAAACGGGGCTCTCCCGTTTGCGAGATAGAGGCATTATATTCCGTTTTGCGCGTACCCGGCAGGCGAGCTATGGCCTGCCTATCACCACCTCCCCGTCGCGGAGCACGAGTCTCGCCTGGGAGAGCGCCTCGATCTCCTCGGCCGGGTTCCCCTCCACCACCAGAAGGTCGGCGCGCTTTCCCGCCGCCAGCGTGCCGATCTCGTCACCCAGCCCCATCAACTCCGCCGGGGTGGTCGTGGCAGCCGTGATCGCCTGGAGCGGGGTGATGCCGAGCTCGAAGCACGCCGTGGCCAGGATGAGCCAGAACGAGCCGAACGGGGTCTCGCGCACGCCGGCGTCGCTGTGCAAAACGTACCGATTCCCGGCGTCGATCATCTCCCGCTCGACCACGAAGCGCTTCGCCAGCCGCTGCTGCCAGATGCCCATATCCGCACTCGCTGGGAGGCCCAGCCGCTGCTCTTTGTAGCGGGTCTGGCTCACCCCCGCAAACGTGAGACCCGCGATGATGTTGCGGCGGCGCATCTCCTCGGCCACCTCCGGTTGGAAGCGATAGATGCCCGGCTCGTCCTGCCAGAGGCAGTGCTCAATGCTCCGCACGCCGGCCCGCACGCACCGCTCCAGCGATTCGGATGCGAGGACGTGCGCGGCCACCAGGGTGCCGCGACTCTCCGCCTCGTCGACCGCCTCCCGCAGCTCGTCCTCGGTGTATTGCGAGCCCATGGGGTCGGACTCCGCGGTCATGATTCCCCCGGAGGCGCACAGCTTGATGAAGTCGGCCCCGGCGTCCAGCACTTCCCGGGCCCAGCGGCGCATCTCTTCGGCGCTGTCGGCCACCGCTCCCAGGTAGTTCAGGTGCCCGCGGGTGGTGGTGATTGCGGGGCCCGAAGCCTGAATCCGCGGACCGGGCACCAGCCCGTCGCGCACCGCATCCCGCACGGAGAGCGTGACGAAGCCGCGGCCGCCCACGTCCCGCACAGTGGTGACACCCCCTGCCAGGTGCGCCTGCGCATTGGCGATCGACCGCAGCGCCAGGCGCGCGTCGCTCTCCTGCTCCACCGCCCGGCGCACCACGTCGTGGTTCGGCCCGGCGTTGAACGTGAGGTGGACGTGCGTATCGATGAGACCCGGTAACACGGTGGCGGCCCCGAGGTCCAGAACCTCGCCCGACTGACGCTGCGTCAGCGTCAGGTCGGACTGCGGCACGATCTCCCGGATCCGGCCGTCCTGGAGTACGAGGGCCTGGTGGTCGAGCGGTACGGCGCCGGTGCCATCGATCAGTCGGCCGGCAAGGATCAAAGCAGGTCGCATAGGCATACTCCATGCCTACGCCTCGCACGCCCGCGTCTCCTCTGCAAACGGCGAGGGACGGGTGCGTTTCACGATCCTGGCAACCCGGCATTCTGTTGCGCGTGGGCTTCTGGGGAGTGCGTGATGCGTGCTTCGTGCTGCGTAACGATCCTCGCGCCACGACGATTTCTTTACGCAGCACGAATTACGCATTACGAGCCGCTCGCTCGCCGCCGTCTTCGCCACTGGCTCGGATGATGGAAGTACGTGCTACACCGCTCCCCGGAGTCGCTCCCGAGCTGCGCTCACCGCGGCCCAGACGGTCTTCGGCAGGTCTTCCTCCAGGAGCGCCTCCAGCACCGGCGCTACGGAGCGGTCCCCCACTACCGCCAGGCTGTCCGCCGCCGCGGCGCGCACCTGCGGATCCGTAGGGGCAAGCAGCGTCTTCTGGAGCGCGGAGACCACCTGTTCCCCGCGAAAGCCGGTTAGGGTGCGGCAGGCGTGGACGCGCAGCGCCGTGGGCAGCCCCGAATCCGCGGCGATGCCCCCTACTTGCTCCACGTGCTCGTCGAGCTGGAAGGCGCCGACCAACGTCAGCCACGCCTGGCCGCGGTCGCCTCGCAGCGGGGTATCCGCCCAGGCCATGGCGAGATCCGCCACGCGCTCCCGTAGATCCCCGGCACGACCGTCCCGCGCCAGGCGCGCGTGGAGGCGGTCCAGCTCCTCGGCTGCGTTCTGAAGCTTGACCCCGTTCGTCTCCAACCGGAGCAGCAGGTCATCGCCGCGCTGCTCTGCGGTACGCGGCTCGTGGGTGCCTGCGCCGCGGGTGGGTTTCGACCGGCTTGTTCCTTTTCGCATCTCGGACCTCGTCTCCATCTACTCGAATACGTACGCACAATCGCCCTACCCGAAACGGGCAGGGCGATCGCGCCGCATCGAGAGGCCGGCCTTTAAGGCAGCGGCATGATCCAGAACGACCGGATCTCCACCGGGAAATCCTCTACCTGGATCCCCACGCTGCCCGGGCCCTTGAGCGCATCGCTCATCGCCATGGGCCACGCCACCTGGTTGTTGATCGCCAGGGTAGCCATCCCATCGTACACGGTTACCTGGTAGGTGTTCCAGTCCCCGCGCTTCATCAGGTCCGGTCGCTTGGGCTGACCCAGCAAGCTCCCGAAGTCGTCGCCGGGACCCATGCTAAGCTGCGGAGACTTCGGGAACGGATTCCCGCGGTCACCCGACATCGCCTTCAGGAACAGCCCGGCGTCGCTGGTCGGCGTCGGCTGGGTGAAGCGCCACTCGACGACCATGGCGTAGTTGGTGAGCGGCTTGTTATACCGCAGCCAGCCCTTGCCGCCGCCGGTGTACTTGAGTATGC
>JAJFMS010000839.1 GCA_020696885.1 Armatimonadota bacterium
GGAACCGTCGAATACGCGCGGATGCTATGCCTGGTCCTCGACCCCGCCCGGCTCGCCCGTGACGGTGCTACGTCGCCGGTTCCCGCCACGCCGGCGCTGTGGGAGGCGCTCGGCCAGCAGCGCCCGGTTAGCCTCGCCGCCGTGCCGGAGCTCACACTCCCCGAAGCCGTCGGCGAGATCCGCGTGGTGGGCCTACCGGCCTCGCTGCTGACGCTGGCAGGGACGCCACGGACCATCGAGGGCCTGTCACCCGGCGCCGCACTCGATGCCCTGCGGGCAGCGCTCGCCGAGCATCCGCCGGAGCGGCGGATGCAGGTGAGCTTCGCGGTGAACGTGGTTCCGGAAGACCCGCTCCCGCACCGCATCTCCGTGATCTTCCCGCCGCTTCCGCTGCTCCCAGCAGGGCCGGCCACCGCTCCCGATCCCGGCGACCCGGAGCCGCCAACGGAGACACCGTTGGAGACCAGCCGGCCCACCACGAGGGTCCGCTGGCTCCAGCGCCTCACCGACCGGCGACGGCTGTAGCGAAGCGAGATAGCCGAACGCCACAAGGCGGCGCCACCGTAAGAAAGCCGTAGGCAGCACCCTTCGTGGCGCGTTCGATGATGGCGACCCGTCCTCGGTAGCGAGGCCGCCGCACTCGAAGGTAGTCGCCGTAACCAAACGCCGCACAAGACGGCTGGTTACGGTTTACTGGCCGGGGGCCGGGCCCTGGTGTCCCCTTCGATCCCCAGCACCCGTCATCAACAGCAGGGGTGCGCCGTTACAATCGGTAATCGCCGTCACCGAACGCCGCACGAGGCGGCTGCCTACGACTTTCTTACGATGGCGCCAGCGCTGGGTACTCTCTGGGTGGATGCCGCGTTTGCTAACGGCTACTCGTCCGAGTGCGAATGGCCGTTAGCAAACGCCAGATGACGGCTGCCTACGGCGCCCCCGCCCCGGTCGAGGCGCCCGAAGCCTTCATGGCCGCCGCGTGCTCCCGCACGTACCGCCCAACCTCGCGGAGCACCGGCCGTGCGAAGTCGAACTTCCGCATGTCTCCACGGTCCTTGGAGCTGGCATCCTGCATGTACAGGTAGCCCGCCACGGTGGCGCCTCGCACGAACTCCCCGTTGCGCTGCACCCCCACGATGAACATCAGGGTCTCGCTATCCCGGTCCGGCTTCGCCTCGTTGATCGTGCCGGTCTTGAACATCACCACCACGTCGCCGCGCCCTGCCGCACTGCGCAGGGAGCGTGCGGTGCCCACCTGTCCGGCCCGGATCATCGGCTGCTCCAGGTGCTCCTTTCGCCAGGCCGACTTCCCGAGCGGGTCCGGCATCGGCGGGAATTCCCCGCCCGGCCGCCGCTCGAACGTGGCCGTCACCCGCCGGCCCGTGGCCAGCCGGGCGGCAGCCTGCGCCATCAACACGTTGTTCCAGCGGCAGTTCCCGCCTCCGATGAACAGGCTGATCAGGTCCCCGCGGATCGTCTGGAAGTCGCGAGGGGAGATGACCACCGGAACCGGCAGGATGTCGTCCAGGTAGTCGTTCTGGTCCACCTGCTCATTCAGCGCCGTATACGGAGCGAGCGTCGGGTAGAACTGCTGCAGCCGCTGCAGCTCCAACGCGGTGAGCTCCTTCTCGGTCGGAGACCGGGTGGCGTCGAACAGCTTCTCCAGGCCGGTGAACAGCAGGCCCTGGTCCGCATACTGCACGCCCACGCGCGGGGCGCGGCGGTCCTGCCCGATGAACGGCGTGGCCTCCGGCTTCCACATGTCCACCTTGTAGCCCTTGCCCTGGTAGCGGATGTCGTAGTTCGAGGTCGCCGGCACCCATGCGGTGGACAGGTCCTCCGGCCGGGTCAGCATCCCGAGGATCCCCAGCATGCAGGCCGGCCAGTCGTACGACTGCGAGAGGAACGGCCCCATCTCCGCGGTCCGGATCCCTTCGGGCGGGCTGTAGGACTTCTGGAGCTCCAGGCCGCCCAGGTGCGTCTGCTCGGTGGTGCGCCCGTAGATGGTCAGCTTGCCCAGGTCCTTCCCGGATGGCCAGAACTGCGTGGCGGTGGTGGCCAGCAGCACCGGCTTCACGGTGGAGCCGATCGCGTGGTTAACCAGATTGTGGTTCCCGGTGAGGAGCGCGCGCTGCCGGGGCGAAAGCTCGCGCAGCTTGCGGTCTCGATCCGGATCGCCGGGATCTTCCGCAGGCCAGCTCGGCATCGCTACCACCTCGCCGCTGAACGCGTCCATCAGCGTGATCGCGAGCCGCCGCGGACGGATGCGCGCGCCCCGCATCGCCCTGCTCCCCATCCAGGACTCCGTGTACTCCTGCAGCCCGCGATGCAGGGAGAGGTCCAGGGACAGCGCCAGAGACTTGTCGGTGGGCAGCGTGGGCGCCTTCACCAGGGCTTCCGTGAACGGACGGTCCTCGTCGGCTACCCGGTGCAGTCGCCGCTTCGCCTCATCCTGAAGCTGGATCGTCCGGTCCGCAGCCTTCCCCATCGTGTCCGCCAGCGCGAATACCCCACCCTCGGGGAACACTCGCTTCTTGCGGCCGTTCCGCCACTGAGTGAAGGCGAGGACCGACGGCTTCACCCCCAGGTAGAGCAAGCTCAGCCGGCGGCCGTTCGGGTCCGTCAGCGCCAGGATGTCGTTCGGCCGCAGGCGGTCGGCCACGCGCTCGTAGCCTGCCTCCCGGCCGTTTACCTGCACCTTCCAATCTCCTTGCTTGGAGCGCAGCTCCACGTCCTGCCCCACACGGCTGAGCTCGCACATCGCCGGGCTTCCCGGGGTGCGGGCCAGGATCAGCAGCTTGCTGTGCTCGCGCAGGGAGTCCCGCCCGTCGATCGTCATGGTGCGCGCGTCCCCATCCTGCTTGAGGCTGAGGCTGACGCGCCGGCCGAGGACGTTGAACGTGGGCTCTTCCACCTGTCCGGACGCCGTGATCAGGCCTTCCCACGCCGGGATCTCCCGGTAGGGCGACTGCAGCCGGAAGAACGACCGGTTGACGCGGACGGCGTAACGCGGCTCCGTTTCGGCCTCGTTGCGGCCGGAGAGCTCCTCCAGGTAGTAGAACGAGCGCACCGCCTCGGTCTTGTTCGGGCTCTCGTTGAACCGGTCGAGGTACTGCGTCTCGATCTGCGAGAGCGTGGTACCGGGAAGGGTGATGAGCCGCCCCCCTTCCAGCTTCAGCCCGTCCGAATGCCGGGCTTCGCCC